>DAOVJF010000282.1 GCA_030673355.1 Planctomycetota bacterium
TAATACGTACGTGATTCCCTGTCTGGCCTTTCCTGAAATGGGAAATGTAATACAAATACAACATACTAGGTATCCTTAAATTACGCAAATGAATATTAAGACCAATTCCGTTGAATAATTATTGATTCGAGATCGGGGACACCATCTTTTTGACTGTCATAATCTCGACGTATATTATTGCTAAATATGTCCAATCAATATTTATTTAACGGAATTGGTCTTATTTAAATCTCCGCATGACTAATCTTAATTTGAACGTTAAATCTACCTCGAACAACGCTTGTGGGGGGCATCCGAGTGGTCCCCTTTTTCGTGATAGCAAGGGTATCAATCAAATTCTATGGGTCACTGTCCCCTTTTTCCGGGAGCTTGAAAATTCCGTTTCCCCGCGCGATCCTGTCGATCTCCTCCCAGTTGGATTCGTATGATTCGGTTATGACATAATGGTCGTTTGTCCAGTAACCGATTTCGATCCATGAGCCGGGTCCGCCGATTTCGTAAATCGATGCCGAATAGCTGTATTTTTCCTCGCTACCATCCGGATTGGGCCTTCGGACCGCGATCTCCCAGTTGTACCCGGAGCATTGTTTTGGATACATTCTGTATGCCGCCTGCATCAGGTTCGCCATGTCCTGATCGGTCGGGGCGGCTTCGAAATGATTAACCAGAACTGCCACGCCGCTCGATCGGATGGTTTCCCCGGTATCGAGGGCGACCTCCTCATCGTATGGGAAAAACTCGACGGCCTGGTGCGCACCGAAACCCTGGCTTCCGGACCAGAAAATGCCGAACACAGCGCCTGTAAGGAGAATTACCACACCTGTAGTTATCAGAATTCGCATGTAACGGTAACCATCCGGTTGTCATCGATTCTACAAGAGAAATTAAAGATATCAAAAATTTCCGAAATTTGCCAATTTGCCGTGATAAAATCGATTCTCTGATGGCTTACCTAATGATATAATCCCGCGCATACATGGGAGAGAAAAAATGATAAACGAGATTATCGAATCGCGACGCTCTATCCGTAAATTTAAGACCGATCCTATCCCCGCGGACGTCATTGAACGTATTATGGAATCAGCGATCTGGGCGCCATCCGCCATGAATCGCCAGGTATGGAAATTTTTCGTTCTTACCGGCGAAATGCGCGACCGTCTCGCGCTCCTTCACAACACCATACTCGAAGGAATGGAGGAGAAAATCAGGGAAAGGTACGGGGAAGAAGGCGTGGCAATCAGGAGGAACCTCTACACGAATTTTGCGGGCGCTCCGGTAGCGGTGGTTTGCTTCACAGAGCTCCAGGATCCGGAAAATCCACACAGCGATATCGTTTCGGTTGCCCTTGCAAGCGAGAATCTCGTCCTGCAGGCACATTCGATGGGCGTTGGTGCTCTCACGATGACCTCATCCCGGACGGTTAAAGATGAAATATCATTCCTGTGCGGGTTGGATTCCAACAAAATGGAACTCGTGATGGTTATACTTCTCGGTTACCCGGATGAAGCCCCGGAACCATCCGCACGTCGTAAAAAGAGAGTGATTTATGCATCGGAACCCGGTGATATAAAGAATTAGATGGGGGAGCTTTCCATCATAATAATTCGGTGAAATAATCGTTCTTGATCCAGGGAATATCGATGTACTGGAAGGTGAAACATTCGACCCGCTAAGTCCATACGGTGCGGGAAAATCCACTCTGATCAACATGGAATTCATTCAGAATTCTGAAGCGAGAATGTTGTTTTTATTCGCCCACATCTGCGGATTGATAGCATCGAGGCTGTTTAAGGTCAGGTTGGTGAAAGGAGTCCAGGATTACGGGCTAACCGGTTGTTATCTTTTTCACATATTTATGTTATAATGCAGGTGCACGGAAATTAACAGTATTTGAGGTGATTATAGTTTATGCAGGGATAAAAAAATTAATTTTTACTTGACTTGGGATTTGAGGCATGGATAATGCACCATTAAGCATATCTTATCTGTAGATTATGAAAAACTCCAACGCACGGAGAACTATCAAAAATATGGGAAATTTGGACCGAGTGAAGGGGACATTACTATGGTGAATCGTAACATGATAGAAACCGTACCCGAAGAGGACCATCGTCGTATTTGTGCTTTAACATTAAGCACTCTCGATCAGGCTCTAGGTTTACTTCTATACCATCGTGGTGGTTATCAACTGACCCAACCTTTTTTAGACAGACTGGAATATTTTATTAATGTTTTAAAACGCAGCCTTGTTACAGATACCGCTCCAAGAGCCAGCGAATCGGTTAGCATTGATCAATCAAGTCCGTCGCTGCCAGATTTTGATGGAAAAGAAATTTTTAAGGGATCTGAGAAATTTAGAAAAGAATATATTATTTCCGACGACGTATCTGATAAAGTCCTTTCAATGAAGATCAATGATGCTTCTGAAAAGATAAAGAAGTATTTAAAAAAACCAAAATCAGAATTTCCTCTAAACCAAATTGAAATTTTTAAAGAGATCATATTAAAGCTGAAAAAAAGGATTCCCCGTTAACCATCCCCTTGGGCAGCGAAATGGCATGTCTAATGATCAAAGTAAATCTGAGGATCTGTTTTATTTTCCTGACACAACATTATTAGATTCTAAGGTTCTTGAGTATATTGATCGCGTCAATAGGAAAATAGAATTATCCTCTCATGATTCATATCCTATTGAATCATATGAAAGCTATATCAAATATCTCCAAACAGCAGTCGATAAGATTAAGGAATATTTCCTAACGATCCCAGATCTTTCAGATCTTCCTACTCTTGAATATAAACTGAATCGCAGGAAGGACATCTTAGATGCTTTGACCCAATTATATATGCTGATATCTCCTCTAACCTTCCTTGATGATGGAGAATTTCCGGCTATCCCTTTATCGAATTTTCATCATCATTTTGGATCAGTGATTAAATTAGGTGAAAAATTAGAATTCGATATTAAGCCGTACTACGTCCCAATGCCTGATTTGGAGCTGGCTTATACTTATAGAAACCTAAACGATTTAATAGTTGGCCTTGCTGCGTGCACTACGAAAGAGCCAAAGGACTTTCGAAATAAAGACCTGCTGGTTTACTATTATAAAATCGGGATACCCCCGATTAATAACTTGTGTATCCCCAGTCTTGTAACTGTGTATCATGAATACGCCCACATTATTTGGGAAAGGGTTATTAAATGCCTTGAAGATATAAAGGAAAACAGATTAGAGTCTGATGATCTTTGGGATGAAATTTTAGAAATTATCAAGTAAATGGGATCGGAATTAGATGCACTGGCTGTTGAGCTTTCTGACCGCTTCCTTGAGAGGACTTCCGGGATCTCAATTGAACAACCTATTCTTGGCATAATTAACAAGTGGACCACTGAACTCATTTGCGACTTGTTCGCATATAAGATTATTGGCCCATCAATTTATTTCGCCCTATGCTGCGACTGCATGCATAAAGAAATTGATACCTGGGTCGTTAGACTTAAAGATATCAACCGGATCGATACTGCGCATCCCAGCACCTTATTCCGCTTACATCAGTTGCTTAATCAATTCTATGATGATGAAAAATGGAAGAGCGGTTTTAACGAAATATCTAATTTCGATACTCAATGGTCTGATGTGGTAAAAAACCTCCCAACCTTCCTTACGCCTGAGAGGAATGAGTTAGAAGGAAACGTTGTCATCATTAACGGTTCTTTTGATTATAATGATCAGCTCTTGAGCCTGTTGAATGAAAAATTGCCTGATATTGGCAAAAATTTAAATAATTTCATTAACAGTATTTCCACAGAAGTTGAAAATTGTATTATTAATTGGAGATCTGCTTGTTTTTCAGAAATTGACTACCGCCAAATTTCTAAACTCCTTGAGGATCTTATTAATTTCATACAATCACAAGCGGATACACCGGGCCTTAAAGACGGGCACAATTCAGACTTGCCTACGATTATGCTGGCAATTTGTCTGGGTTATTTTTGCATAATGAAACTTGGCCCTAAATGGCCTGAACCCGATGTGGCAACTGATATAATGACTCTTGATCAAAAATTGCTGCGGTTTAAAATTTGGGCTGAGAATATATTGAATGCACGAGTTGTAGTTTAAAAAAATTCGCTCATAATCCATCAATCAATGTCCCCATGTCACTTAACGACGTAATCAACTCGAATTCCCTAGTCATTTCATACGAAAAAATCCCTCCAGTTTATTTACTGGAGGGTTGGTTTTTATTCGTTGTAAATATAGAGGGAAAAATTAATCGTCGAGCTCTGTGCCATCGATCTCGATAAGCCAGGTGCGTTCAATTTCCCATTCATGATCCTCGATGGTGAATGAGAAGTAGAGGGTCCGCTCGTACCACCCATCAATTATTTCAGCATCGTTATCAGGATCGGGGGTTGTAAGAAGTTCCCATGTCTTTGTGACCTGGCGGGTGAAGTAATCGGTTTCGATTTCCCAGAAGGAATCACCGGAGTAATATGTACCATCGTCATGGGGAGAACGAGTACCCGCAAGATGCATTGGATAACTTTTACCCTGAAATTTTCCCTGAGCCTTGCCGAATCTCAGTCCGACGATAACGTCTGATTCTTCAGCCTCGCAATCGGAATCCAGAATTCTGAGCATTCCGGA
>DAOVJF010000259.1 GCA_030673355.1 Planctomycetota bacterium
GTATCCATGGTTTAACCTCATATACGGAAATTTTTAAAGTTCTCTACCAATCCAGACCATAATAGTATCGTTTCAATTCCTTTCTTGTTCACCATTTTCACCTGCATTTGATACGGCCGTTTACAACTGTTAATATCTCTTCTAATGGAGCTTAAGGAACAGATTTTGCACCGGGCAGGGATAGATTCCGGCGGCACCTTTACCGATATCGCCTGGATCGAGGACGGTAAACTCAGAACCGCCAAGGTGCCTTCACAATCACACGCTCCCGAGCAAAGCGTACTCGCTGTCCTTGATAAGCTGAACAGCCCGCCAGAACTGGTCTGCCACGGGACTACGGTCGGTACTAACGCGATTCTCGCACATCGCGGCGGCCCCTCAAAAATGGTCGTGACCAGTGGATTTCGCGACGTTCTGGCAATCGGCAGAGGGGAAAGATTAAACCTCTACTCTATATCCCCCGAACGCCATACACCCCTCCTGGCGGATTCTGATATCTATGAAATCGACCTTCGGATCGATTCATCCGGTAATTTGATCAATATCCCGACAGAAGAATATATTGTAAATTTATCGGAAAAGATAAAAAATTCGGGCGCGAAAGCGGTTTCGGTTGGCATTATTCACTCATCGGCACATCCCGATTCTGAAGTCGATCTCGCCATTAAACTCCAAAGTCTGACCGGCCTGCCGGTATTCGCCTCATCCCGCCTCGCGGCCTCAGCACGCGAGTATGAACGATGGAGCCTTGCTGCAATGGCCGGATATCTCTCACCTGTACTCGGACAATATTTCGCCAACCTTAACCATGCCTGCTCTTCACCGTTGACGTTTATGGCATCCTCCGGTGGACTGGTCCCCCCTGAACAGGTTCTCGATAACCCTCCGGTATGTGTTCTATCCGGACCTGCGGGTGGAGCGCTCGCGGCGATGTCACTGGGTCTTGAACGGGTCCTTGCGTTGGATATGGGCGGTACCTCGACAGATGTCACGCTCCTTGCCGGGAGTTTGCCAAGAACCCGGGGTACGGAAATCGACGGACTCCCGCTCCCGCTACCAACCATCGATATTCATACAATCGGGGCTGGGGGAGGTTCCATAGTTAAAATCGATACCGGCGGGATGCTTGCACTCGGCCCTGAAAGCGCCGGGGCATCACCGGGCCCTGCCTGCTATGGAAATGACGGGCCTGCAACCCTTAGCGACATCGCCCTGCTTGCCGGACGTCTTATCCCCGACAGGTTTCTCGGTGGAGAAATGAACCTCGACCGAAATAGATCGATTCAGGCAATTCGAAAAGTTATTTCAAATAGAATGGCAATCGACGAAATGCTCGATGGCGTTATCGAGCTTGCCCTTGTAAATCTAACCGGAGCGTTGCGGAAAATTTCAATCGGACGGGGAATCGACCCGGCAATCCCAGACGCCATGTTCACACTGGTGCCCTTTGGGGGTGCCGGGGCATTGTTCGCAGTTGAATGCGCGAGGATGCTGGGACTGAATCAGATCGTTCATCCACGGGCTGCCGGGGTATTTTCAGCGCTCGGACTCTTGAAGGCTCCAATTTCCTGCGAACATGAACGTACGATCCTTAAATCGGTCAACGAATCAATTGAATCGGTCCTTTCATCGCAGGAAGAACTGGTTAAAAAAATTAATGAATCCCTCGAGGGCTGGTGTGTCGAAACCGTCCCGGTTTTATCTACAACTATTGAATGCAGGTACCGGGGCCAGACACATACTCTTGAAGTACCCCTCGATGGTGAAATTAATGCCGTGCGGATCAGGGATACATTCGAGTCAGCCTACCGTACAAGATATACTTATCTCCATACTGCCGCTGAAATCGAGGTTGTTTCCATCCGTCTGCGTGGTGAAATTCCCGCGCCTCATGTTGAATTCCCCGATATCTCACCCGTGGGTCGGGATATCGACCTTGCCCGGGCTGGCACTTCCAATTTGAGGCTTGACGGATCATGGACAACCATCCCGGTTTTATCAAGGGACCAGGTGCCAGTCGAAACGGCAATAATGGGACCGGCTTTAATTATCGAGGATTTCGCCACCCTGTACCTGCCGCCTGATTCGGTTATGCACCTGGATAAAAAGGGCCATGCGATCATCGAAATATGAAAAATATAAGTTCACTACTGTCCAAGATAATCTGATTTTGGACAAGGTTAGCTCATCGGATAAGGCGCCCGGGCAGCGTGGAGGTCTATACGTTTTGCTGGTTTTTCGGTGGAAGCGATTGTCATATGAAAAACTCGACCGCAGGATGCAGTCGGCACTTGCTGTCCGATAGCTGGAAGCTAACGGCACTTGCTAACCGATAGCTGGAAGCTAACGGCACGTAAGGGAAATCCTTACTTTAAACCATTTGAGGAAATTTTATATTGGACAAGAGTGATGTAAGTTCTTAAAAAATGAGTCCTGATAAAAAAAATAACAACAGAACCGAAGATCCACCGCCAGCCGAGCTTGCTATTTTCCGTGCCCTTATAGAAGCAATTCTCGATGAAATGGGAGAGGCTTTACGCCAGGGTGCGTTCAGCCAGAACATCAAGGAACGAAGGGACTATTCCTGTGCGCTGTTCAATTCGGAGGGGTGCCTGGTTTCCGGCGCGGTTCATATTCCCGTACACCTTGGCAGCATGGACACCGCATGCCGCGCGGCGATCGACACTGTCGATTTTTCACAGGGTGACGCGGCGATTTTGAATGATCCCTATCGAGGCGGCACTCACCTTCCCGACCTGACACTGATTTTTCCGTCGTTTACATCAAGTGGAAAATCGGCTGACTTTTATCTTGGCGTACGGACACATCATTCGGATGTTGGCGGAATCGCCCCCGGCAGCCTTCCACTCTCCACGAAACTCGCCGATGAAGGACTGGTTATCCCTCCAACCCTGGTCGTACAAAATGGAGAAGTTGTCACTGAGGTTATAGAGCACATCGCGAATTCGTCAAGGCAGCCCGATGAACGAAGGGGTGATCTGCTCGCGCAGATTTCAGCGGGTATGGTCGGATTGAAACGTCTTAAGGAACTTCAGGGTAACCGCAGCCTGGATCGTATAAAGTCCGAATCGTCAGGGCTGATAAACCATTCAGCCAAAGTCCTTCTGTCATTTCTAAAGGGCCAGCCTGAAGGTTCCGGTGCTGGAATTACAACGATGGACGAAATTCCCTTAGAACCCGGTGCGGAAATTCACTGTAATATAAAATTAACGCACAATCCGACCCGGCTGGACATCGACTTTACAAAATCATCTGACCAGCATCCAGGCTGCCTGAACGCGGTACCTTCGATTGTTAATTCCGCGGTTCTTTATTGCCTCCGGCTTTTTCTCCCTCCCGATACACCAATCACGTCAGGATTATTACTGCCTGTCAGGATTCATCTTCGCGACGGAAGCGTTTTGAATCCGCTGGAGGGCGCAGCGGTAGCCGGGGGTAATGTCGAGACAAGTCAGGCCATCACCGAAGCGGTGCTTATCGCGCTTGGTAAACTCGGATGGGACGTTCCCGCATCGAGCCAGGGTACAATGAATAATGTATTAATGGGAAATTCACCCGGATCCGATTTCAACTACAGTTTATATGAGACCATCGGTGGAGGAGCGGGCGCGACGTCCGACTCACCCGGGGCATCGGGTATCCAGACCCATATGACAAATACAAGAAATACACCCGTGGAGGCAATTGAACGGACAGTACCTCTTCGGATAAAGTCCTACGGCTTCCGGTATGATTCAGGCGGGAATGGAATTTATCCCGGAGGCCATGGAATCATACGGGAATATGAAATTCTGACACCAACACGGCTTACAATTCTCAGCCAACACAGAAAATACGGACCCGATGGGGCATCGGGCGGCGGACCGGGAAAATGCGGGAGAAATATTTTAATCCGTGATGGTCATGAGAAAGAGCTTCCCGCTCGAACGATGGTCGACCTGATAGAAGGAGATATTTTGAGGATCGAAACTCCCGGCGGCGGAGGTTACGGTGTTAAAATAGAATGAACCAGGAAAACTAAAAAACAGGAGAAATTTAAATGAAGAAGGAACCGGATTTCAATTACATTTTTCCTTTTACAATTTTTATCTTATTTTTTCTGACCGCAATTTTCACGGGAGGATACGTGATGGCCGATGATGAAACACTTGAAACTCCTGCTTACGAATCAAGCGTTGTCAATCTTCCGGACCCGGTGTACGAAAGTGATATTTCGCTTGAGGAAACGCTTCGGGCAAGGCGGTCCGTGAGGGAATACAGCGACCGGCCTTTGGACCTTACACAAGTCTCACAACTTCTGTGGGCGGCACAGGGGATCACAGCCGACTGGGGCGCCCGAACCGCACCGTCGGCAGGCGGACTGTTCCCTGTTCGCATCTACCTGGTTGCCTCCGATGTGGAAGGACTTACCCAGGGCTCATGGGAGTACGATCCCATTTCCAACACATTAACAATAGTGAAGGAAGGCGACATGAGGAGGGATCTCATGGCAGCCGCCCTCGGACAGGGACCGGTCGGTAATGCCCCGGCTACAATTGTGATATCGGCGATCCCGGAAATTACCGAAGCTAAGTACGGCGACAGGAGCATGAGATATATCGATCAGGAGGTTGGAGCTGTTTTACAGAATATTTACCTCCAGTGCGAAACTCTCGGACTCGGAACTGTGGCGATCGGGGCATTCTACGACGACCAGGTTGCGGAAGTTGTAGGCACGAGCGCGACAGTCAGATTGATAATGCCGGTTGGCGTTGTTGAGGATTAAGACCAATTTTAGTAAATAAAACTTCTTTTAGGACCGGCTCCAGCATCGCGAATCGGGGACACGCTGAGACCGGGGACACCTGCTTTTCGACAGGCGAAAAGAGGTGTCCCCTTAAATTCTAAAAATATGTCCA
>DAOVJF010000614.1 GCA_030673355.1 Planctomycetota bacterium
ATGCCGTATAAACCCGTTCAAATCGGCATTCGGGACCGTCCATGTCGCGAATTTTCCCTTGAAATAGGTCTGTAAATCTCCTGCCAAGCCGAGTGTCGAGCCGTTGTAGAGCTGTGTATATCCCTCGGCATTGAGTAATTCACCGTCACCCATCGATGAATCCTGCATCGTCAGTCCGGATGCCGGGTAAAAGTGGCTCCCGTTAAACATCATGATTCCCCTGACGTCGAAAACGGTGAAATTCAGGTCGGTAAAAGGATGAGTGATCTCGATATCAACATCCAGCATACCCGGCTCCGGGAAATTGAATCCGACAATCTTGAAACAGTCGGTGCAGATTCCGGTTTCGAGGAATTTTAGAATATTCAGGTGGATCGAACCTGCACGCAGCGGTACGATTTCGTGTTTTATTTCGTCCGGGTCGGTTGCATCGATATAGATCAGGCTATAGAAAAGGCAAACATGGTTGGACTCCGTTGCGTTTCGATCCGAGATCGGATTTGAAATATCAAATGGACCTGGTTCTGTGCCGGGAACGGATGGCCCGCTGATCCCGGAACATCCAATGAAGAATAAAACCACGCATGTTACAATCAGACTGTATTTGATGAAGTAAGCCATAACCAAACCTCCCATTGTTTGTCATGTGCTAATATAAGTATACCAAAGGTGAATAAATATTAAAGTCAAATATTTTTTATTGCTCAATATTTATTGGTGCCTAGGGTACCAGTGACACCCCAAAGCTGTGCCGGTGACGCCTCTACGCTGAACGGAGCGGAGCGCAGTGAAGCTTAGAGGTGTCTTATCTTATGATGAATCGGGGACACCCATTTTTGCTTCCTGCACTTCCCGCCCCCCTTCATTAACCCCCTAAGGCAAAATCAGGTGTCCCCATGATCCCACCGGAATTCTAAACTTGAATTTCATCACCTTTACCCGCTAGTATTCACCCATGGCCAAACCCGCCCCGTATATTCTTCACCTTACCGCACGTCCCCGTGGATGGGGCGCCAAACGGTTTCGTGAAGCCTCGAGTAAAAAGAATATCAAAATCCGTACCGCCGACCCCGCCAGGGCGATGCTTGAAATCGGCCGCGGGACAGGTTCGGTCCGGATAAACAGCCGAAATTACACCCCTCCCTCTGTTGTCCTGCCGCGATTCGGTCCCGGCAACTATGAAAACGGCCTCGCCATGCTTGCTCATCTGGAGGCGTCCGGAATTCCCGTATGTAACAGTTCCCCTTCGATTGCGTTAGCGAGGGATACTTACCGCGCGCTCCATGAACTTCAGAAAGCCGGACTGGTCGTGCCGGTAACCGCGAGGATTCTATCGATTAAAGATTTGAGAATCGCGATTAAATCAATTCCCGGACCTCCCTGGATTCTAAAAACATTTACGGGCGCGATGGGTATCGGGACCATGCTC
>DAOVJF010000132.1 GCA_030673355.1 Planctomycetota bacterium
ATTTTAAAGAACGGATTTTTTATCTTTATTCCGGTGGAAATGCCAACACTCTCGATGGTGATGGAAAACTGATGGATATCATGGTTGATGAGACTGACATACCTGATAAAGACCTGACCCCATACGATGAATATACCTACGATCCGGATAATCCGACTCCATATTTAATGGACGCGGCGTCGCTTCAGATCGGGGGCCCATTCGATGCCCGTCCGGTGGAAATCCGTGATGACGTCCTGTGCTACACATCCGAAGTTTTTGAAGAAGACCTGGTTATCTGCGGGCGATTATGGGCGGAGTTGTATGTTTCATCCTCTGCCGAAGACACCGAATTCTGCGCGAAACTCTGCGATGTGCATCCGGATGGTTTATCAAGGCAGTTGAACGATGGAAATATCCGCCTTGCACTCAGAAACACGCTGGAAAAACAGGAACCTGTCCCACCGGGGAAAATTGTACAGGTTAAAATCGACATGTGGGCGACAGGTGTGCGAATTCTCAAAGGCCATCGTCTCCGCCTGGAAGTTGCATCTGCGGCAGTTCCCAAATTCGCTCCTCATACAAACACTCTTGATCCACCCGGTACAGCAATAAAAACAGTAATAGCTCAGAACCGTGTTTATCATAGCGAGGAATACAGGTCAAAGATTATAATAACGGTGAAGTAAACCATAAAATACCGTGGCATGTGACTCCGGCACATGATTTCTCGCTCCATGGCACTCCGGGCCATGAATATAAAATGAAACTCACTGATGAAGAAAAGAAAATGCTCGATGGAGTCTACGGCGATCCCATCGCGAAAGCCCTCGATTACCTCGTGCAGTTCGGTGAAGCTTTCGACGCCGAAAAATTCATCGATATCACCTACGCTTTTTATCCCGCCGAGATGTCGATTTACAAGGGAAGTGTCGAGGATGTGGTCGAGTACGCGGAAACGGGGGCCAGGGTAAAGGTCCCGACCGCGACCTCCACACTCGCCTGTGACCTCGAACAATGGAATAAATACGGGGTTCCCGAACCGATTTACAAACTCCAGAGCCAGGTGGTCGATGCCCATAAAAAAATGGGGATCTGCGGAACCTACACCTGCACTCCCCAGCTATGTGGATTCATACCTCCAAAGCGTTCGAACATTATCTCGGTAGAATCGTCGGCGATAATTTATTACAACTCCGTGCTCGGGGCCAGAACCAACAGGGGAGGGGTTTTTACAAGATTCTCGGCAGTGACCGGGAAATATCCCCTGATGGGTTACCTTCTCGATGAGAACAGGAAGGGTACACACCTGTTCAATGTAAATTTGACTCCGGATGAATTTCGTGATGATTCCGATTACTCCGCTCTTGGATTTCACGCCGGGAATATTGTGGGAAGCGAGGTCCCGGTGTTTGATAATCTGGGAATCCCGACCGAGACAAATCTATTGGCACTTGGAGCCGCGCTGGCGACATCGGGTTCAGTCACGCTTTTCCATGCACCGCCACATACTGCCGAGGTGAATTCCATAGAGGAAGCGTTCCAGGGATCTGAACCGAAAGAAATCCATGAAGTAACGCTTGATGACATAAAAAATGCATACGATAAAATGACGAATATCGGGACGGGTGAAAAAATCGATTTTGTCGAGATCGGCTGTCCGCATTACAACCTGGACCAAATTCGTTATGTCGCGGAATGGTTCCGGGAAAATAATGTAAAAGTGCACCCGGATGTGCGATTGTGGGTCACAACAAGTAGAATGATAAAACAGCTCGCGACATGGGAAGGGTACACGTCGATGATCGAGGCTGCCGGGGGACTGGTGATAACCGATACATGTCCGGTCGAGAGTCATATGCGGATCTCCACGTGCAATGAATTTGGATTGAAAGTGCCTCAGATAGTAGCGATGGTGACCGATTCAGCCAAGATGGCGAGATATGTCGGCGACCTGATCGGGTGCAAAACCGGATTCAGGAGGCTGGATGATTGCCTGAAATGTGCAGTCGAGGGAAGATTTATTTAAATTGGATATACAATATTTCGAAAAATCGAATGCCTGAAAAATTAGTAAAAACCCGTGGAATTGTAAAAGGACTAAGCGAAGGTCCTGCCCTCGTGTGCAAAAAAGCCTTCTCGTTCCTTGGCGATGTCGATATGGACACGGGTGTCATCATCGCGAAAGGCCATGAACACGAGGGTGAATCAATAGCCGGGAAAGTGATGATCTATCCCGAAACCAAGGGATCGTCGGGAGGATGTGTGGTCCTGATGTCCCTCGCAAAGATGGGAAAACAGCCTGCCGCGATTATTCTCAGTAAGCCAGCCGACCCGAATATTGTCGAGGGAGCTATCCTCGCGGAAGTGGCCCTGGTATGCGAGCCAGAAGTAGATTTGATCGAATTGATCCCGAATGGATCGATTGTCAGGGTGGATGGATCAGCGGGAGCGGTAACATGGACTGACGAGTGAACCTCGAACAGAAGCACCCTGTAGTTATATACAAAATCCCTGAATTTCCAAATATTGATAGTCCCCAATAGTGATGCTACAATTCCATCCCTTGTGGTTAAGGAAACTACACCAGGCAAGGCGGTGTCACTATGGTAAATCGTATCGGGATACGTCTGGAGGACAAGAACGAATGGGAAAAGCGAGTGCCGATTGTTCCCATGGACGCAGGTCGTCTGATCAGGGAACACGGGGTTGGGATTTCAGTTCAGCCAATGCCGAACCGTGCATTCAGCGATGCTGAATACATGGCGATCGGCGCCAGTACCGACAAGGAACTGGCGGGTTGCGACGTCATCATCGGCATCAAGGAGATGCCCGTCGACTTTTTCCTGAGAGGCAAAACCTACATATTCTTCTCCCATGTGATCAAGGGCCAGGAACACAATATGCCGTTACTCAAACGGCTGATGGAGCTTGAGTGCAACCTTCTCGATTACGAAAAAATCACGGATGAGAAGGGAATAAGGCAGGTATTTTTCGGGAGCGAAGCGGGGCAGGCCGGAATGATCGATACCCTCTGGGCTCTCGGTCAAAGGTTGAATGAGAAGGAAATCGGTAACCCGTTTATCGGCGTCAGGCAGGCACCCGGGTATCGCAGTCTTACTTTCGCCGAGACCGCATTGGAAGCGGTTGGGAGAGAAATCGCATCGAACGGTCTCGCCGATGAAATTCATCCGGTGGTTTTCGGATTCGCGGGGTATGGAAATGTATCGAAAGGCGCCCAGGAAATTCTTAACAACCTGCCTGTGATAGAGATTTCACCGGACGAACTGCTCAATCCCAATCCCGATACATTCTCATCGAACAAGCATGTCTATAAGGTGGTTTTCTACGAAAAAGACATGGTTGAACCTGTGGACAAAGGTGGAGTATTCGAGCTGCAGGACTATTATGACAATCCAGAGAAATACAGGGGTGTTTTCAGTAAATTCATTCCCCATTTAACTGTCCTGATGAACTGCATTTTCTGGACCGATGATTACCCGCGTCTCCTGGTTAAAGATCAAGTTGTGGAGATGTATTCGTCCGGAGATCCGAAACTTATCGTGATTGGTGATATTTCATGCGACATCGATGGAGCGGTAGAGGTTACCGTGAAGGCGACCGATCCGGGAAACCCGATCTACGTTTACGATGTCGATTCAGGTCTGGCGATCGATGGTGTGAAAGGAAACGGTCCGGTGATCCTCGCGGTCGATAACCTCCCGTGCGAACTTCCGAGGGAAGCGAGCACAAGGTTCTCGGGCACGCTTAGAGATTTCATTCCCGACCTTGTGAAAGCGGATTTTTCGGTGGGTTTCGACCAACTCGATTTACCCGAGCCATTGAAGCGGTCCGTGATCATATATCACGGAAAGCTTACACCTGAGTATGAGTACCTTAACGAATTTCTGAACGCATAATCCTTTGAATTTTCTCTTAAGGAGTTTCAAAAATGACCTCAGACAATGACAAGCAAATTCTACTTCTCGGAGCCGGACTGGTTACCCGTCCGCTCGTAAATTACCTCCTCGATGTACCAGGTTTTTCTCTGACTATCGCAACCCGGACCCTTGCCAAGGCTCATGCCCTGATCGGGGACCGTCCAAACGGGTTAGCAGTGCAATTTGATATTGAAGAGAATCCAGATGGGCTGAACGAACTTGTTGCGAAACACGATCTTGCAATCAGCCTTCTTCCCGCTATGCATCACCCGGCAGTCGCGAAAGCCGCGATCAGGCACAAGAAACTCATGGTCACAACCAGCTATGTGAGCGATGAGATGAAAGAACTGGACCAGGCCGCGAAAGATGCCGGTATTATCATTCTCAATGAGATTGGTGTCGATCCCGGTATTGATCACATGTCTGCGATGCGGGTTATCCATGATGTCGAAGCCAGGGGGGGGAAGATTACAAGCTTTAGGTCGTATTGCGGAGGGCTTCCCGCACCTGAGGCGAAGACAACACCTTGGGGATACAAGTTTTCATGGAGCCCAAGGGGTGTGGTCCTTGCTGCGAAGAATTCAGCGAAATACCTTGAGGATGGGAAAATTGTTGAAATTCCCGGTGAGAATCTTTTCGATTATTTCCACCATGTAAAGCTGGAAGAACTTGAGGATGGATTTGAAGCGTATGCCAATCGCGACAGTATGCCGTACCAGGATGTATACGGCTTGACAGATGTCGGGACAATGTACCGCGGTACGTTTCGTAATCTGGGGCATTGCGTGACATGGAAAAAACTCTCTGAGGCGGGTCTTTTTGATATTGAGGTCTTGAGCGGTCTCGATCGTATGACTTATCGTGATTTAATGGCTAAACTTGGCGGATTCCCAAATGACGGGAACCTGGAAACCGCAATTTCAGCGAAGTTCAATATACCAGCGGATCCTCCGGTAATAGGTAAATGGACCTGGCTGGGACTGTTCGATAATGAAAAACCGCTTCCAGCCGCGGAAATGAGCCCTCTGGATATTCTTGTGGCAATTTTCCTTGAGAAACTCCAATATGAACCTGGCGAACGGGATATGATTGCGATGCATCACAAGTTTGAGGCTGAGTTTCCCGACCGGACAGAGAAAATTACATCGACTCTGGTAGATTTCGGAATTCCGTACGGGGATACATCGATGGCGCGAACTGTCGGGCTTCCGGCTGCCGTCGCGACCCGTATGATCCTCCATGGCGAAATTAAGTTGACAGGAGTGCATATCCCTGTACTTCCTGAGATATACAATCCGATCCTCGATGAGCTTGAAGGGCTGGGGATCAAGTTTACCGAACGGAGTGTTACAGGTTGATCGACCAATCTGCGGCTGTAGGTAACAATCGTCAGTCCCGTAACCTGGGAACCCGTATGTTATTCCTGCAATTATTTTAATCCGTTCGGAATGGTTCCCGGGAATAAAAACATACCTGGAATTGCGCCTGGACCTCCCGGGAAGCCTTCAGTTAATATTTCACATGCTTAGGGAATTTTTCGGCGGCTTCCCGGGCTACGCAACTGGGTTCAATTCCTAGCTCCCCGGCCAAGTGAAATTATTCACTCCGGTTTCTCACCGGAGTTTGCTTATACCCAAGTGCGGTTTTAACTGATAATCGCAATTAAATTCCGGCTTGCACAACAAGTATCATGCTACAATACTCGCAATTGATTGGCGAATGTTCATACGTCTGGAGGTGGGTCATGAATACCAAAACCCTTAACCTATCGTTGACTCTATCATTCATTTTCCTGGTTATATGCTCGAGCGTAGTTACTGGAAGCTCACAAACTAACCGGATAACGAGCCAGCTTGATCGCACAGCAGCACTTGAAATTAATCAACAGAAAGACGTAACACCGCCTGTTGGGTCCGAAGAAAGCCTCGCGGAACTGCTGCAACGTCCCGGGCTTGAACTTCTGACTGAACAGGAAAGCTGGGTATATACGTGGGAGGAGGAAAAACGAAGAACGTGCATGGATATCGGTGTTCACGGCAAGGACGTCTATGTCCTCAGAAAGGAATGGCCCGATGATTACTCTCCTGAGGCTGAGTTTTATGTAAGGGCATTTGACCAGTTTGGACTGCCGGACGGTGGATGTTCGCTTTATGCAGGTACAATGGAAGTTGTAGAGGACGCCGCATTTGATGTTGGCCCGACAGGTATGGTTGCTGTAGTGGGTGTAATCAGGGATAAATCAAACGATTATCCATATTATGCTGAAGGCGATAAGGACGGGATCGTAAAATTCTGGAATCCTGATGATATGTATGCCGGCTGGGGCTTCAGACTCAGTGGTGAACAGAATGATACCTGTGACGATGTCGTTGTTGACAGCTACGGTAATGTGTATGTAGTCGGTAAGTTCTCCCACTTCTTCGATTTCAATCCCGGCCAGGAACTCGATGTCAAGGTGAGTAACGGCAGTTCGGATTGTTACTTAATGAAGCTCAATGCTGACGGTAGTTACGGCTGGGCACGTACGTGGGGCGGCACCGGTAACGATTGGCCGAGGACTATCGGAATTGATACTAACGGGGTTTTATATGTGACCGGGAGTTACCAGGGTGAGGTTGACTTTGACCCGGGTAACGGTGTCGATCTGCATACGGCTTCAGGCGGCGGAGATAGTTTTATGCTTAAATTCAATGCTAGCGGCAATTACCTGCAATTCTTTAATTGGGATATTCTCCCTGTCGACATGGTCATGGATGATAATGGTAATTTCTACTGGCACTATACCGTATACGGTACCTATGATGCAGCTCCGGGACAAGGTGTACATGAGCTTGACGAGGCAAACGGGAATCACTTCTTCGCTAAACTGGATCAGATTGGCGATGTTATCTGGATTGATCAATGGAATGAACAGTTTAACAGTCAGTGCATAGATATCGCTATAGATTCCAGTGGCGCGGTTTATCTGACAGGCTGGGAACAGTTTGTAGAATTCGGACAGATAGATCCGCGCCGTGAAGTCTATCTCCGGAAATATGATTCAGCAGGTAATTTCATATTTGAAACAACATGGTACGCTGAGAATGGAATGAGTGTATCAGGTGTCGCAGTAAATGAAGAAGGGAATATTTTTTCTCACTTTTGATCTTCAATTTTTTTGAGCAGTACTTCTCTATAATCAGTCAGATTATCTAAAATCTGTCCACATCCTTTGAGAACGC
>DAOVJF010000194.1 GCA_030673355.1 Planctomycetota bacterium
CTTTGATGACACTCACCTCGCCGCCACCGCTGGAAAGTAGTTTCGGGACAATCTCAGAGGTGAGTTTTTTAATCAGGTCGCGGTTATCTATCTGTTTCCGAACCTGTCGCAGGCTCGATACATCGCCCTTACGCGCTAGATTCACGAGTTTCTGAACGAAACGCGCAAGCGATTTTGCTTTTGCTTTCGAAGTTAATATTTCACCGTGCTTGATCAGGTCTTTAGCCTGGTTTTTAAGAAGCGCCATCCGCTGGTCTGTCGGCCGGCTTAATTTTTTATGTCCGTGTAGATGTCTCATTATTCGCACACCCTGTATTCAAGGGCAAATCTCTTTCTATTTACTCTCTGTTTGCTCCGATAGCTTTCTCCTGGACCGCCTTCTCCTCGTTGAGCCGGTCGGAAGTTCCAGTCCGAGCAGTTCGAGCTTCTCCCTGATTTCCCTCAGTGATTTCTCACCGAAATTCCTGATTTTCAAAAGATCCGACTCGGGAGTTTCAAGGAGTTCTCCAATAGTCTGGACACCCATTTTTCTTAGGCAGTTCGCGGGGCGGATCGGGAGGTCGAGTGTTTCAACCGACTGGGCAAGAACCCCTTCGGCCTGCGACGGGGTTTCCAACGCGAACTCGTAAGAGTCGGCATCAGCCGGGAATGTCGCGAACAGCTTGTAGTAGCTTGTCAGGATATTCGCCGCCTCGCCGATTGCCTCTTTCGGCGTAATCGAACCGTTGGTTTTGACTTCGACAGTCAGCTTATCGAGCTCGGTATCCTGTCCTACCCGTGTATTCCCGACAACGAAATTAGCCCTGATAACCGGTGAGAACCTGGAGTCCATAACGATGACACCCAGAGGAGGACGCGAAACATCGCCCCATTTCGGATTCAGGCTCGAAACCGCATGTTTCTCGCCCAGAACGTATCCCACCCCTCTCGCGACCCCGATCTCGACCCTTAAATCGGCCTTGGATTCGGTAAGATGGGCGATATGAACTTCCGGATTGAGGATTTCAACGTCAGGATTCGGCTTGATATCCCCCGCTGTGATTTCCCCCACACCCTTTGCGTCGAGATTGAGAATCGCGTAGTTATCGGTACCTTTCAAGTGTACCTGGACGGCCTTGAAATTCAGTAGAAGCTCGATGCCGTCCTCCCTGATTCCGGTAACCGACGAATACTCATGCAGTGTCTTTTCGAACTTGATATAGCTCACCGCGCTTCCTGTAACAGAGGAAATCAGCACTCGACGAAGGGTATTTCCCAGTGTGGTGCCGTACCCCTGGGCAAGGGGTGAGATAATAAACGTGGACAAATTTTCCTCGGTTTCATCAGGCACTTCGGCGATAGTAGGCCTGACCAGGTTCAGCCGATCGATTAATTCGACATCCCGGTCGAATCCGATAACATCGCCGGTCTCTGTGTCCTGTACAGTTAAATTAGCCATAAAGGTTCATCACTCCTGTTCCATTATCGGGAGTAAAACTCGACTATCAGGTTAACCTGGATCTGGTGATCGAACTGACCTTTCTGTGGGCCATGCTTGTATTTGCCCATCAGCTTGGAATAATCCATTTCAATCCAGGGGTATGTACAATCATCATGCTTCAGGTTCACAACTTCCTGGAACGGCGCGGCCTTGGTTTTCTGTGATTTAACCTCAATAAGGTCGCCGTCCTTAAGCTGGAAACTTGGAACATCAGTGGTCCGACCGTTTACGAGAAAATGTCCATGGCAGACAAGCTGCCTGGCCTGCGAACGGCTGACCGCGAATCCCATACGATAAATAGAGTTATCCAGACGTCGTTCGAGCTGTTCAATCAGATGATCGCCCGTTACGCCCTTTCTCTTCGCTGCTTTTTTATAATAATTTTTAAACTGCCGTTCACTCACGCCGTAGATACGCTTGGCTTTCTGCTTCTCCCGAAGCTGAGCGTTGTAATCAGAAGATGTACGCCTGCGGCCGAAACGCTGTCCACCCGGAGGATGCGGGTTACGGCCTTCCTCCATCGAGCATTTCGGACTGAAGCATCTCTGGCCTTTAAGGAAAAGCTTGGTTCCTTCTCGGCGGCAGTAGCGACAAACTGGTCCAGTATAACGAGCCACTTGATTCGTTCTCCTCAATTTTATTAAACTCGGCGCCGTTTCCTTGGACGGCAGCCGTTATGCGGAACTGGGGAAATATCCTTTACGATCCCGAGTTCCATTCCACTTGACATTAATGCCCGGATGGCGGCCTCGCGACCACTGCCGGGACCCTTGGTGTATACATCGATGCGCCGCATGCCCATATCCTGGGCAGCTCTCGCGCAATCTCTCGACGCTTGTGTGGCGGCAAAAGGAGTGCTTTTTCGGGATCCCTTAAATCCTTTTGCCCCACCGGAAGACCAGGTCAGGGTGTTGCCTTCCTGATCGGAAATTGTAATTATCGTATTGTTGAAGGTGGACTTGATATGCGCCACGCCATGAGGGATATTCCTCTTCGCCCGGCGCTTGCCACTTCTTGGTGCTCTACGTTTACCCATAATTCATTCCTGTTTATTACTTGGTTAGTTTACGTTTTCCAGAGACAGTCTTCTTAGGACCCTTACGCATTCGAGCATTGGTCCTGGTTCTCTGACCCCGAACGGGCAGTCCCCGCCGGTGCCTGAGACCCTGCCAGCATCCGATCTCCATCTTTCTCTTGATATTTTCAACCGTCATGCGCCTGAGATCACCCTCGACCATACATGACCGGTCAATTTCCTCGCGGATCTTGACGGTCTCGTCCTCGGACAGGTTCTGGGCTTTCGTATCCGGACTGACTCCAACTGTCTTCAGGATTCGCTGCGACGTGGTCAGCCCGATCCCGTAGATGTAGGTCAGGGCGATTTCTACACGCTTTCGGTTAGGTATGTCTATTCCAGCTATACGTGGCACTCAGGTACTCTCCTTCTTCATCCCTGCCTCTGCTTGTGACGGGGATTTTCACAGATCACCATGACTTTTCCGTGACGTTTGATAATCTTGCACTTGATACATATTTTTTTAACGCTTGCACGAACTTTCATTTTCTTTCATTCCTTTCGGTTTATCTTAAACGCCATACTATCCGTCCGCGGGTTAAATCGTACGGACTCAATTCCACCTTCACCTTGTCGCCAAGCGCGATACGGATGAAACTCATCCGGATTTTGCCTGATATATGCGCTAGTACTTCATGCTCGTCTTTCGCCAACTTCACCCGTACCTTGAACATCCCGTTCGGTAAAGCCTCGATAATCTCACCTTCGACTTCTATGGCATCTTCTTTCGGCATCTCTATTCCACCAATCGCACCGGACCGGTTACAAGCGCGGCCATTATGCGCTCCGTACCCTCCTCTACTGTTCCCGTTCCATCAACTCTTACGATAAGTCCCAACTCGCAGTAATAATCGGCGATTGGAGCGGTCGATTCGCGGTAAACCCTGAACCGGTTCCTGACCGCTTCCTCGTTATCGTCCGCGCGCTGGATAAGCTCCCCGCCACACTTATCACAAACGCCTTCCTCTTTCGATTTCAGCGTGAGTATGTTGTATACAGCCTTGCAGTTTCCGCAAATACGCCTTGACGTCAACCTCTGGAGAAGTAATTCCTCCGGAACTTCGAGGATAACCACTCTACCAACAATTTCGCCGCCACCCGGACCCAGTTTACTCAATGCCCGGGCCTGCTCTATAGACCTCGGAAATCCGTCCAGAAGCCACCCATCCCCGACATCGTCCTGCTGCAGCCGATCGGCAATCAGCCTGATGATAAGATCGTCCGGAACCAAGTCGCCCTTGTCGACATAAGATTTCGCTTCCACGCCAAGATCGGTTCCGTTACTGATGTTTTCACGGATAATACTTCCGGTGTCAATATGTTTGACTCCCAGAAGCTCCGAAACCCTGGCGGCCTGGGTACCCTTACCGGCACCCGGAGGTCCGAACATAAGCAGTCTTTTTACGTAATCAGGCATATTTTTCTTTTATTCAATCGCCCCTGAAATCGACGGAGCGCAAACCACATATTGTATCATTACATCTATTATTTTACAAGCAAATCTTTCTACTGCTATCCAAGCGCGCTTTCGTACTTGAGCATCGTCAGACGGGCATCGAGTTCCCTGACTGTATCGAGTGCTACACCAACCATGATCAGAATACTGGTCCCTCCAATAAGGTTAAGGGTTGACATATTCCTGAATACGTAGAAATAAAGGACGCTTGGAATCACTGCTACACTGGCCAGGTAAAGGGCGCCAAGAAAAGTGGTTCTTTCCAGGATATGGCTGATATATGCCTCTGTCCTGGCCCCTGGACGTACGCCCTGGATGTATCCGCCATTTTTCTTTAAATTCTCCGCTATGTCTTTCGGATTGAAAGTTACAGCGGTGTAGAAATACGTGAAGATAATGGTCAGGATCGCGTACATTATGAAATAGAACCAGCTGTTCGGGAACCACGATCCGAACAGGTATAACTTGTAGCCGAACGAATCAATATCGGATTGCGCGAAGAAGTTTGATAGCGTGCTCGGGAACAAGAGAACCGAGATCGCGAAAATAATCGGGATAACTCCCGCCATATTTACTTTCAAGGGAAGATAATGGGTGTGGCCCTCATAGAACCGCCGTCCAACCTGGCGCCTGGCATAATGAATTGGTATTCGCCTTTCAGCCAGATGCATGAATGTAATACACCAGATCATCCCAACCGATAACATGGAGAAGAGAACGACAGTCTTAACAATTCCGCCGGCTCCACCACTGAGCCCTGCCGTTGTTATATCCTTAACGAAAGTGAGTGGGATACTGGACACAATTCCAGCAAAGATTATCAGGCTCACTCCATTACCGATACCATGCTCGGTAATTAATTCACCTATCCACATGAGGATGAAGGTGCCGGCGACCATGGTGGCAATGATGAGGATTTTCGCAAAAAACAAGGACGTTACACTGTCGGCGGAAGCGGCAATTACATTTTGCTGACCGAAAAGCGCCAGAAAACCTATTGCCTGGGCGGACGCAAGGAACACGGTCGCATATCGTACATACTGCTGGATTAATTTACGGCCGGCTTCGCCTTCTTTCTGGAGCTGCTCGAGCTGGGGAATGATGACGACAAGCAGGTTGAAGATAATGCTCGCATTGATGTACGGCATCACACCGAGTGCGAATATGCTGAAACGCTTCATCCCGCCACCGGAGAAGATATCGAGCAATGCGAATAGGGAGCCACCGCCGGCGTTTGACTCAAAAAACGCAATCAGTTTCGCAGCATCCGTACCCGGAACCGGAATGTGCGCGCCAAATACAAACAGTACGAACATCCCAAGCACAAAATAAATGCGCTTCCGCAGGTCGGGTACCTGCATCGCGTTAACGAATATTGTGATTAGTTTTTCGTTCAAGCTTTTTTTCCTCGCTCGGCCCAAGCCTTAGGCCTCTTAATCTTCTCCATTCAACAAAGGTTTTTTTAACTTCTAACTATGCTTCCGTTTTTCCTTGTCGGCATGCGGGTTGATAATCTCAACACTTCCGCCCGCAGCTTCGACTTTCTCCCTGGCGACTTTACTTACAGCATGTACCGCTATCGACAACGGCCTGACCATCTCGCCGCGGCCGAGTAGTTTCACAAGTGCTCCACGCTCGGTAATAAACCCCTTTTCCCTTAACAGCGCGGGACTGATCCTGGTTCCTTCCGGAAGCTCAAGCGCCGAAAGCTGGTCAAGGTTTACGGGCACATAC
>DAOVJF010000160.1 GCA_030673355.1 Planctomycetota bacterium
CGACAGGGATATCGACAGGAAAAATCCAAGGACTTCGGGGCGGTCAATTCCTTCCGGCCGCGCAAAACCGGTTGATGCCCTGGTAGTGGTGATTTTCTGCTCTATGGTATTTATAGGAGCATGCTGGTATCTTGGACCGCTTCCACTGGTGTTAAGTATCCCAACCCTGGTATTTATCCTCGGTTATTCAGCGAGTAAGAGATTTACCACCCTTACGCACATGTGGCTTGGACTGGCGCTCGCGATAGCCCCAACCGGGGCGTGGATCGCAATAACGGGAAAATGGTCGTGGCTGCCGGTGATCTTATCGGTCGCCGTGATGTTCTGGGTGGCGGCGTTCGATATAATATACTCGCTCCAGGATATCGATTTCGACCGCGAACACAGGATATACAGTATTCCATCGAAAATGGGGGAAGCGGCAGGGCTTTGGGTCGCAAGGGTAATGCACCTGGTAAGCTGGATCGCGATAGTAACGTTCGGTTTATGGGCGGGGATCGGGTGGCCATACCTGGTCGCAGTGGTTCTTATTGGTATGCTTCTGGTGATTGAACATACGATCGCCAGGCCAGGCGACCATAAAAAAATCGGGATTGCATTTTTTACGATGAATGGAATTATCAGTATAGTTCTCTACCTGAGCGTGCTCCTTGCGTCTTATGTTGGAACGCTTCATCTGCCGGAAGGAATTAACTGAATGACGGATGATAATAACATAATTGACCGGATAGAAGACGTGATTACATCGGTGTATCGAACGAGGACGGTCCGGCCCTGGGATGATGGAGTCGGCCGGGCGGAGAGGTTTGAACGGATGTTCCGTGAAAGGCTGGCAAACTGGCCGCTCAGGAACCACACAGATTACAAGTACGGCGGATCGACCGTGATTATCTTTCTGCTCCATCCCGGGCATTACATCGGTGTGCCCACTCGCGATGGAATAGAAATATTGATAAAGAAGCTTGGCGGCAGGTGTTACCAGGCAATTGTGGAAATCAGCCATCTTGGATCATTCGCACGGATCAGATTTACTCTTGAAACCTTAAGCGGTTCGACCGGGAAATTCACTTATGACGAACTAAACAAGCCATTCAGGGCGAAAGATAAGGATTTTCTGAAATCCATCATGATGCTCTTGGATGAGGAATGTATTGAAGTTTTACCTGATGAAATTCTCCAGTTGCCTGTATCCGATGTCGAGCTGGATGTAACCAGCCCGGGTAAGGCAACAGTTTACCATTGCCTTTTTGATGAGGAATAATCCGGGAATTCAAAGTGACACGCTTCGAGGAAATATCAACACTTGATACCGCGTTAGAACCGGTATTCGGGAAAATTTCGGATGGGCAGCGGCTATCGTTCGAGGACGGGCTGATGCTGGAACGTTCGGGTGACTTAAGCGCGATCGCAATGGCAGCCGATTGTGTACGAGAGCGTATGCACGGCAACCGTGCGGGATTCATTTCCAACGTACACATTGACTATACCAATATATGTATCTCGGGCTGTAAATTCTGTGCGTACTGGCGTAACGGTGATTCGGATGATGCGTATGAGTTATCACCGGATGAAGCTGTTGAACGGGTACCGGATGATGTACAGGAAA
Source organism: Planctomycetota bacterium (assembly GCA_030673355.1). Taxonomy (GTDB): domain Bacteria; phylum JAJVIF01; class JAJVIF01; order JAPKYR01; family JAPKYR01; genus JAPKYR01. The sequence continues at coordinate 1,607 of DAOVJF010000160.1, forward strand.
TTCACCTGGTTGGTGGATTAAACCCGAATCTATCCCTCGGATATTTCATCGAGCTGTTAGCGACCCTCAGGGATAACTTTCCAAAAGCGACAATAAAGGCTTTCACCGCGGTTGAAATTCATGAATTGTGCCAAAGATTGAATCTTGATCCGGAAACCGTTCTTAAGAAATTCAAGAATTCCGGGCTGGGAATGCTTCCCGGGGGTGGGGCGGAAATTTTCAATGATGATATCCGCAGGGAAACCTGCCCGAACAAGGCGTCGGCTGAGGACTGGCTGGATATCCATAGAATCGCTCACGGGCTGGGAATTCCCTCCAATACGACAATGCTCTACGGGCATATCGAAAAACCCGAGCATCGGATTGAACACCTGATCAGGCTACGGGACCTACAGGATAAAACAGGGGGAATTGTCGCGCACATTCCCCTGCCCTATCTCCATGGGGGGAATGAACTGGCAAAGGATGCCCATCCGGTCGATGGGAGTCTCGATATACGTCAAATCGCGATCGCGCGCCTGATGCTGGATAATATCCCGCATATCAAGGCGTACTGGCGTGCGCTTGGGGTACGACTGGCCCAGGTTGGCCTTAGAGCCGGAGCCGATGATATCGACGGTACCGTCTCCCGGGAAGATATCATGCATGAGGCCGGAAGCGAAGCCCCTCGCGGGTTAAGTCTGCTGAAATTGAAACAGATTATCAAGGGTGCCGGGCTTGAGCCATACAGAAGGAATTCATTCCATGATGTAATCGAGGAGGTCAGCGTTTGACTATGGCACTGAAAATCGGATGTGTTCCATACCTGAATGCGGAACCACTGATCTGGCCGCTTGAGAACGGTGTGATCGAACATCCCCACTCAATAATCCGAGCGGTCCCGTCCGACCTTGTCAAAATGCTAGGAGGCGAAGATATTGATTGCGCCCTGGCATCGGTAGTCGCGCTTCTTGATTTTCCAAAGCTGATTCCGATTACCGATATCGCTATTGCATCCAGGGGAGCGGTTGCCAGTGTTTTATTATTCCACAATGATCCGATTGAAAAACTGGAGACAATCTGGCTCGATCCCGCCAGCCGGACCAGCAACATTCTCGTTCAGATACTCAGGGACCGGGCGTCAAATACCGAATGTAATTTCATCCTGCCTGAAAATGGGGATGCGCCGGAAATCGATCTCCTTCCAGCCGATACGGGTCGCCTTATAATCGGCGATGAAGCTCTCCGGTGTGTCTACGGAAATAAACCAGCGTCGAATTACACCGATCTTGGCGAATTATGGAAGGAGAAAACAAATCATCCCATTACGTTCGCGAAATGGATAGCGCGGAACGGTGACATAGCCGCCGAGTTAAAACCGCTACTCATAGAGGCCCGGGACTGGAGCCTTATCCATCTGGCGTCATATATCTCTGAACTGGCGGTTAAATACGAATTCGAGACTGAAGTTGTAGACCGTTACCTGAGGATGAATATCACTTACATGCACGGACCAAGGGAACTCGCAGGGGAACGGGAATTTTTTACGCTCGCTAGAAACCTGATTAACAAGAGAGAGAAAGACCGGGATGTTTGAGACGATCGAGGGTAAAGTCCGCACCGGGACACGCCTGGCGGACGAAGAAGCGTACTGGTGCCTGACCGATCAAGCGGATATCTGGCGGCTTGGGAAACTCGCGCACACGTCTCGATGCAGAAAGAATCCTCCCGATCGGGTAACTTACCAGGTGGATCGAAATATAAATTACACAAATATATGCAACGCGGCATGCCGTTTCTGCGCGTTCTATCGATCTCCAGATCCCGTTTCATCAAAGAGTGATACTGACTCTCCAGATCCGGATGAATCAAAAGAGGGATGGACGCTTACTGTTGAGGAAATTATCCGGAAAGTACAGGAAACAATTGATGAGGGCGGCGACGGGATTCTTCTGCAGGGAGGGCATAATCCAGAGATACCTTTCGAGTATTACATTGATGTGTTGAAAGCGATCCGCGCGAGATTTCCATCGATCCATATTCACGCATTTTCACCACCTGAAATATTATTTTACTCCAGGCAATTTTCCATGCCCGAAGATGATGTTATCCGAAGGCTGATAAACGCCGGGCTTGACAGTATTCCCGGCGGTGGGGCGGAGATATTTTCTGAAAAGATCAGGAAATTTATCGCGCCTGCGAAATGCACGGGGGATCAGTGGCTCAATACAATGCATCTCGCACATTCCTTAGAACTTAAAACTACCGCGACGATGGTAATCGGATTCGGGGAATCGATTGAAGACCGCCTGGATCACCTGTTGAGGTTGAGGGATCTGCAGGACGAGACATCCGGTTTCACTTCATTCATCCCCTGGACATTTCAGCCTAAAAATACGCTGCTTGAGAGCGAAGTTGAGCAAAGGGGGGAAGCGGGTGGAATGGACTACCTTCGACTGCAGGCTTCCGCCAGGCTGATCCTGGATAATTTCCCGCACATCCAGGTGTCGTGGGTCACGCAGGGATTAAGGCTCGGGTCGCTGGCGTTAAGGTTCGGAGCGGATGATTTTTCTTCCGTTATGATGGAAGAAAATGTTGTGGCATCGGCAGGTGCGGGATTCAGGACAAACGAGGAGGAAATGCGGAGTATAATCGAGGCCGCGGGATTCAAACCCGTAAAAAGGTTATCCTTATACCAGAACATCGTCCATGCATGAAAGATTCGCGATAGCAGCCGGAACCATTGTTCCAATGAATGAACCGCCCATCGAAAATGGTGTGGTTGTTATTGCCGATGGGAAAATCGAAGGTATAACGGGTCGCGAACAGTTACCGCGTGATCTTCCACTCCAGGAATATCCCGATGGAATTCTGATGCCGGCGCTGGTCAACGCCCATACGCACCTTGTATTAACGGCATTTCGGGGCCTCGCCGATGACGCTGATTTTTTCTCGTGGCTGACCGATCATATTGTTCCACTTGAAATCGATCGTAGGGAGGACGAGTGCCGAAAGAGCGCCAGGCTCGGAATAAGAAAATCCTACAGGCACGGGATTACCGCGATAGCTGAAAATCATTACACCTTCTGGGGTCGGGACGCCATGGTCGAACTTGGAATGAAAGGGGTCATGTTCTACGAAATATTCGGCCTCAGTACTTTAGATCAATCCCAAAGTGTTGAACGCGACCGGATTGTAATTGAAAAACTTGTTTCCGAATCGACCGATCGAAATCGCGCAGGAGTCTCTCCCCATGCCCCATACACTGTCACACCCACAATGGGAGAAATGGCGAGGGAAATTTCCGGGAAACTCGATTTACCCCTTTCGACCCACATGGCGGAGCCTTACGATGAGAACCAATTTTTCATGAAAGGTGAGGGACGATTTGCCGACCCGCGTCATGCCGCCAGGTGGCCAAAACCGGACGGTGAAAGAACATCACTGAAATATTTCGATGAACTCGGGTTGATCGGTCCAAAAACGCTGCTCGTGCATGGCGTTCATTTGACATACGCCGACCTCGACATAATCGCGAAGCGTGGATGTACACTCGTAACGTGCCCGACATCCAACGCGAAAACCGGTGTGGGAATTGCCCGGGTAAGTGAATGGGTGAAGAAAGGAATTCCTGTATGTATCGGAACCGACAGCCCGTCGAGCGGTGAAACATTCGATCTTTTTGAGGAGATGCGCAGGATGGTCCTTTTCCAGAGGGGATTGACAGGTGAGACGGGTAATCTCCCCGCGGAATCGGTGATACGAATGGTCACAACCAATCCGGCGAAAGCACTGAGGATGGAGGATCTGGTGGGTGATTTACGGTCGGGTTCCTGCGCGGATTTATTACTGGTCCAACCTGAACTCGAGGGTGTGAAAAAGTACCGGGACGTTTACAACACTTTGCTCTGGGATGTCACATCGGAGAATATTCTCGCTACCTGGGCCGATGGCCGGGAGGTTTACAGGAGATGAATGTTCCCGAACCGGACCTGGCAAAGACCGAAATGCGGTTGAACCGCTACATCGCGAGGTGCGGCGCCGCAAGTCGCAGGGAAGCCGATAAGCTCATCGAAGGCGGTCGCATAGCTGTAAACGGCAATTCCATCCTTGAACCTGGCACCCGGATCACACCCGGTACGGATGTTGTTACGCTCGATGGATCGAAGCTCGAACTCCCAGGTCTCGTTTATTACAAATGTTACAAACCGATCGGTGTGCTGACCACGCTCGACGATACGCACGGACGAAAGTCAGTAATAGATTTGATGGAAGACTATGAAATTCCTAGCGGAGTTGTGCCTGCGGGACGCCTTGATAAAGATAGCGAGGGATTGCTGATTCTCACGAACGACGGGGATCTTGTACAGAGGCTGACTCATCCGGGATATGGCGTCAGGAAGGTTTACAGGGTACTTATAAATCGACGACCCAACGAGACGGACCTTGATAAAATTCGCAGCGGAGTACAGTGCGAGGAATTTTTCGCGAAGGCTCTCAAGGTCACCAGGCTTGGTCCGCAACCCAGGGACAACGAACATCCTGAACCGGGATACTGGCTCGAAATGATCCTTGGAGAAGGAAAGAAACGCGAGATAAGGGAAATGATGAAGGTTACCGGGTACCGGGTAATAAGGCTGGTGCGGATCAGCCATGGACCGATTGAATGCGGGGTCTTGAAACCTGGTGAGATTAAACCGCTCGATGATCTGGAGCTTGCAAAGCTACTGATTAAGGGAATTTAACTTACCTGACCGCACCCCTCATTAAAATAAGAAGCGCCCCCCCTCAGAAGGAGGCGCGCAGCGTATGAATCGTCATTA
>DAOVJF010000363.1 GCA_030673355.1 Planctomycetota bacterium
CGTCTGACACGACTACTTCGTATTCATTCCCCAGCGTGTCGACTGTATTCACTACATATGCGTCCTCTGCGGGCTCTACGTCGATTATCTTAAAACCGCCACTGACATTTGTCAGATACGCATACCCCCCTGACACGGTTACATCATTTGCATGATTCGCGTTGAATGACTTCACGATATATGCGGAATCAGGAGGGTCTACATCTATTACTTGAAGTAAAGTTGGATAATCCATATCCACGCAATACGCGAATCCGTCTGCCACGTCTAAATGGCTTATACTCACCATGTCGAAAGTATTCACGATGTATGCGGACTCGGGAGGATCTATATCGATTATTTGAAGATCGCCACACGCAGCATACGCGAAGCCGTCAGACACGGCTACATCCCGAGCCGACGACGGCAATACGACTGTATTCACTATGTATGCGGACTCGGGAGGGTCTATGTCGATTATCACAAGATAAATATAATTATCTGCAACATAGGCGTAACCGTCAGACACGACTATCTCTTGTGCTCGAAACTCCATGTCGACGCGGTTCACCCACACGGGATTGGCACGATCAGAAATATCGAAAATATGAACCCCATTATCACCTCCAGCTATATAAGCATAATTGTCATCTGTCGCTATGTCATAAGGGGAGAAGTTCAGCCCTGGGGGGGTGATATCCTCAGGATTGAATATGGGATCCGTTGCAATTACTTCGATAGGCGCATCAAGAAGATCGGTTCCCCCTTCGTCATCTGTTACTCGTAGTTGAACGTAATAGGAGCCTGGAAAATCCCAGATGTGATCGACCTCGGCACCCTCCTCGTCATATGTCCCATCGTTGTCCCAATCCCATTCCCACTTCGATATCTCGTCGCCCCCGCAGTCATTGTCATACGACCCGACTCCGTCAAAATGGACTGGTACAGTTGCAACCGGAGTGTAGTTGTCAGCTTCCACGACCGCGGACGGTAGTGCATTGGTAACTACAATTTCAATTGGATCATCGATCTCGTCAGTCACGCCCATGCTGTCAGTGACTCGATACTTAACAAGGAATGTGCCGAGACCGCCCCATGAGTGGTCGGGATCCGATCCTTCCTCATCGTACTCGCCGTCATTGTCCCAGTCCCATTCCATGAGGATGATATCAGCGCCGTCATGCACGACCGAACCGCAGTCTGTAAAGTGCACAGGTTCACAGACAATAGTTGAAAGGGGATCTGCATCCCCACATGCGTCGGGTGGTAGATGATCGATTAATTTAATATCCAGCGGTTCATCGAGAAGGTCTGTTTCGCTTTCGTCATCCGTGACCCGAAGCTGGACATAATACGTGCCGGTTTCGTTCCAGGTATGGCTGACATTCTCGCCTGTATCATCGTATGTGCCGTCATTATTCCAATCCCACTCGAATAGTTGTAAGTTTCCACCGTCGGGATCATATGAATCCGAACCAGAAAAATTGACAGGGAAATTGATAGCCCGGGGATTCGGGTCGGTTTTAGCGATCGCGACTGGATTCTGTGGGAGAGTAACCATGACTGGCGGTGAGCCATGGCCCCTGCAACCGACGATGATCAGCACCGCCGCGTAAATTAATAAAGAATGAAATTTCACAATGACAACCTCCCCTGGCGTTAAGTCTGTGGCATTGGACAACCTATTATTAAAATTTTAACATAAATTGATAAAAATGCAATGATGTATCAAAAGCCTGTAATGTGGATGATGGGTGGGCAAAGTAGGGAGCTACGTGGTTCGGGGTAAACTGTCGAAAACAGCGTTACGGCTTAAACCGTGCGATGAAAATATCAGTGTCGCCAGTGGGTCAACTTAACTGCAGCCGCTCGTAGCCCCGCACTCAAGGCAGCGATAACAGGATCCGTTCCGGATCATAATTGACCCGCATTCCGGACATGGCGGTGCGTCCGCCTGGCTTACGAACAGGTCCTGGCCTTTTGCCATCGCCTCGCGCTCTTTTTCCGTTAAATCGAAAGCAAGCTGCTCGACCGATGGCATGTCAACCTTCTCGGCTTTCTTCAATTCTTCTTCGGTTACCACGCTTTCCATCGGCTTCATGAATTTGAGTCCGAGCCAGCGGAAAATGTAATCTACGACACTTTTGGCGATTTTGATGTCGGGGTTCTTTGTGAACCCGGACGGCTCAAAACGCATGTGCGAGAACTTGTTGATCAGAACCTCGAGCGGAACCCCGTACTGGAGCATGATCGATGTCATCGTGGCGATCGTGTCCATCAGGCCGGAAATTGTCGATCCCTGTTTCGCCATCGTAATGAAAATCTCGCCCGGTTTTCCATCCTCGTACAGCCCAACCGTAAAGTAACCTTCGTGCACGCCCCCGATGACGAATTTATGTGTGATTGATCTGCGCTCATCCGGTAACCGCTTGCGCATCGGTTTCCATTCTTCTTTTTTCTCTTTTGCACCTAGCGATGTTGTCAGGGGCTGGGTACGCTTGCAACCGTCGCGGTATATCGCGATCGATTTCAATCCGAGCTTCCAGCCCTGCTCGTAAACATGCATAATTTCCTCTATGGTCGCTTCGGTTGGCATGTTGACGGTTTTGGAGATAGCTCCCGAGATGAACGGCTGGATGGCTGCCATCATTCGTACGTGACCCATGTAGTGTATAGAGCGTCGGCCGGTCAACGGTCTGAACGCGCAGTCAAAGACAGGGAGATGCTCCTCGTTCAAGTTCTCGCAGCCTTCTATCGTGTCGTTTGTCTCGATAAATTCAAGGATCGTGCTGATATCATCAGCGTCGTACCCAAGTTGTTCGAGCGCATACGGAACGGTGTTATTAACAATTTTCAAAACCCCGCCGCCCACGAGTTTCTTGAATTTGACAAGTGCGATGTCCGGCTCGACACCAGTCGTATCGCAATCCATCATGAACCCGATCGTCCCGGTCGGAGCGAGAACGGAAACCTGCGCGTTCCTGAATCCGACGCTCGAGCCGAACTCAACAACATTGTCCCAGACTTTCACGGATTCATCCCACATCGCGACAGGAATGAAGGCCGGGTCGATCCGTTTCGCCGAGTCACGATGTTTTTTCATGACGCTCTTGAAAGGTTCGGCGTTTTCTTCGTAAGTGGGAAATGTCCCGATCCGTTCCGCGATCAGCGCGGATGCGTAATACGATTCGCCGGTGAGCAGTGATGTAACCGCGGCGGCGTATGCGCGTCCGGCATCGGAATCATACGGAAGGCCAAGGTTCATCAGTGTCGCACCAAGGTTCGCGTAACCTAACCCAAGCGCCCTGAAATTATGGCTGTTGATTTCGATCGCGTCGTTCGGGTAATGAGCGTTGTCGACAATAATTTCCTGGGCGAGTATTGTCAGCCTGACAGCATGCCGGAAAGCTTCAATATCAAGTTCCCCGTCCTCCTTGATGAATTTCAGGACATTGATGCTCGCGAGGTTGCATGCCGAATCATCAAGGAACATGTATTCACTGCAGGGGTTCGATGCGTTGATGCGTCCGGAATTCGGGCATGTATGCCACATATTAATAGTTGTATCGAACTGGAGGCCGGGATCCCCACAGACATGGGAGGCGGTCGCGATCTCCTGCCACAGGTCGGCTGCCCGGAATTTATCAACGATTTGACCATCAACCACCGTACGGGTCGCCCATTCCCTGTCTTCCAGTACCGCCTGCATGTAATCATCCGTCACCCTGACAGAGTTATTCGAGTTCTGGTAGAAAA
>DAOVJF010000416.1 GCA_030673355.1 Planctomycetota bacterium
GTTAATTGAAAAAGCGGGCAGTCATCCCCCGAAGCTGTTTCAGATTCCCCTTTACTTCACAATGGTGAATGCCGCCAGCTTTATCAGCATTATCAGGATTACATTCAGGCAGAAAATTTACTGGGAACGCAACCGCTGAAAAATGAACAGGGATCCGATAGAACGCCCGGGACTTGGTATCACCCACCATTTATGGTCGGATGCAAAATCCGCGATTCTCGATCATATCGGCACATTTACGCCTGTACATGTTGTTACTATTACACCGGAGATGTGTTTAAGGGCGCACAGGGATGAAAAATTCGCCGGTATTATTTCAAATGCCGGGATCGTTGTACCCGACGGGGTCGGGGTAGTCTGGGGAGAAACGAGGCTGACAGGAAAGAAAGTTGAAAAGATCCCGGGTATCGACCTTGCGTCGTGGGCAATCGATGAAGTGATCGGGAACAAAGGCCGAATTTTCCTTCTCGGTTCAAAACCGGACTTAGTTGAAAAAGCCGCGGTGGAAATCGGTAAAAAATATCCTGGTACCGATTCGATTAAATGGAGGGACGGTTATTTTGATACGGCCGAAACTAACCGCGTCGTTGATGAAATTGCCGCACACGAACCGCACGTTCTTCTTGTTGGGATGGGATCCCCAAAGCAGGAGGAATTTATCGCGCATAACCTCGACCGCCTTAAGTGCGCGGTTGCGATCGGGGTTGGCGGGAGCTTTGATATCTGGTCGGGCCTTATCAAACGTGCCCCTGAATTTTTCCAGGCAACCGGGACGGAATGGTTGTACAGAACGTTTACGCAGCCATCGGCACGCTTAAAGCGAATACCGGAGCTTTGGCGATTTACCGGCCTTGTTTTTAAAATCGGGCGTTCCCGGAAGTTAATCTCCCATTAACAATAAAAATAAATATTTAAGTATATTTACTCCTATAAATTTATTTTAATAAAGATGGAGGCAAATATTGCGATTTTATTATAGAACGCCAGGTTGATGGTAAAGACTGATGGATAGCAACACGATAACGTTAACTAAAAATCAACAGATGTACCTGCTTTCCTGCTTTCTGCTGCTTGCTGTTATTACGCTGGTTCTGATCCCCAAAAATTCAACCTTGGCGCCTTACAACAATCGCGAGCTTAATGAACTGGAACGACAGGAAGCAATGGCGCGTGCCGCTGATGGATTTATGCTTGGTGAAACCCATGCCGAACGCCAGGCGGCAGCCTGGGAAGTGCAGAGTTTACGGACTGGAAGCCGATCAATTGCCGCAAATGACACCACAGGATTCTATACTTTCTTGCGTATCGTGCTTTTCATAACTATATTGGTCCTTGCCTGGAGAATTTTCGTGTTGATAAACGGACATTTTCGTTTAAAACCGAACCAGGCTTAGGAGACCGGAATGACCCGAATCCTGCTTGCCTGTGACCATCGCGGCGTCGATACCCTTAACCGCATTAAAAAATGGTGCCTTGAGAACGGCCACGAACCCATAGACATGGGCCCTGACACAACGGAGAGCGTCGATTATGTCGACTACGCCGTTCCTTGTGCAAAAAAGGTGGTTGATTCGGATGGAGCCTCCGTTGGTATCCTTATCTGTGGATGGGGAAACGGGATGGCTATCGCTGCTAACAAGGTCAGGGGTGCAAGGGCTGCGCTTTGCGCCAGCCGGATACAGACTCAATACGCCAGATGGCACAATAACGCAAATATCCTGATCCTCTCCGCCGAGGCTACCGAATGGGAAATGATTGTCGAGATCATGGAAGCGTTTCTCAAGGAAGAATTCGAGGGTGGACGTCACGAACGCCGCATGAATAAAATTGCTGATTTCGAGTCATGTTAATTTTGTACGCGACTGACCTGGACTCCACAGCATGACAGGTGAAATCCACATAATCGGAGCGGGGCTTGCCGGTTGCGAGGCTGCACTTGTCGCCTCTCGAAACGGCGTAAAAGTCCGCTTGTCGGAAATGCGTCCGGCGGTACAGACCCCTGTGCATTCAGGCGGCAACCTTGCCCAAATCGTTTGTTCGAATTCTCTTGGAAGTTTAAAACCAACGACCGCATCGGGATGTTTGAAACTCGAACTCGCGCGCCTTGCCAGCCCCTTACTTGAAATAGCGTTGAATACCTGTGTTCCGGCAGGACATGCCCTCGCTGTAGACCGAATCAGATTTTCCGAAGAAGTAACAAAACAGGTGGAAGCTGAAGGAAATATCCTTGTCGTGAGGGAAGAGATTGAAGCGGTTAACCCAGATCCCGGTACACCCCCAACACTGCTTGCGTCCGGACCCTTGACCTCCGACACCCTTTTAAGAAATATCGCGCTCCTGCTTGGGGAAAGCAACCTTTTTTTCTTCGACGCGATCAGTCCGTCGATTTCACACAACAGCATTAATTTCGATAAGGCTTTCTATGGATCAAGGTACGATCCCGATGGGGCCGACTACCTTAACTGCCCATTTACAAAAGATGAATATGAAACTTTCCACAATGCTCTGGCTAAAGCGGAAAGGGCCAGGATTAAGGACTTTGAACCCGACAAGCTTTTCGAGGGATGCCTGCCGGTTGAAATTGTTGCGAAAAGGGGCCTCGATGCCTTGCGGTTCGGTGCCATGAAACCGGTCGGACTTCCCCTGCCCGGCTCCGATCCAGCCGATAGTGAGAAAAAAAGAATGGCCCATGCTGTTGTCCAGCTTCGACGTGAACAACTCGATCCTGAATCCTGGAACCTGGTCGGGTTCCAGACAAGGCTCACATATCCGGAGCAGAGAAAGGTTTTTCGGATGATCCCCGGACTGGAGAATGCAAAATTTACACGGTTCGGCAGTATGCACAGAAATGCTTATATTAAATCTCCATATTTGCTCGAACCGACTCTTCAGGTGAGCGAGTTTCCGCATATACTTGTTGCCGGGTGCCTTGCAGGCGTAGAGGGATACATCGAGGATATCGCGACAGGACATCTCGCCGGGCTTGCGTTAACCGCGCTTGTAAAGGGTTCTGAAATCCTGGTGCCCCCGGAAACAACAATGCACGGATCGCTTGTGCGTGCAATTACGGATGTGAAAAATATTCCGTTCCAGCCCATCGCCTCCACTCTGGGACTTCTTCCGCCACTTGAAAAAAAGATCAGAAGAAAAAAAGAACGCCGGATGGCTTCGGTAAATCGCGGTATTGAAAGTA
>DAOVJF010000612.1 GCA_030673355.1 Planctomycetota bacterium
AAAATGGCGGTGTGTCAAGGCGGGATAATATCAGAGAAAGACAGAGAGTTTAAATTTAACAGCATTGTTCAATATTTTTTTCACTGCTGTCCAGGATAATCTGATTTTGGACAAGGTATCCAATAGAATAAGGCATCCACATCGTTAAATCATGTTATTCGAGCAGAGGTCTGCACATTTTGCTGGTTTTTCGATGGAAACTGGAAGCTAACGTCACATGAAAAACCCGACCGCAGGATGCGGTCGGCACTTGCTATCCGATAGCTGGAAGCTAACGGCACGTGAAAAACCAACCGCAGGATGCGGTCGGCACTTGCTATCCGATAGCTGGAAGCTAACGGCACGCAGGGGAAATCCTAACTTCAAACCACTTGAGGGGATTTTATTTAACTTATCCCTTCCACGGTGCCGATCGCGTCCCGGGGCCGGAAATTTTTCAATCTCTTGTTTAATTTCCATCATTTACATGTGGTATAATTAGTCAGTAATCAGGCTACACTCACAAAGGTGTGGAGATGGCATTCTATGTGCGCTTTTTGCTTTACACAGGTTTTATTCTTTTCCTGATCACGGGTTGTTCGGGAAAAGGCAATCCCAGTGCTCCGGATACTGAAGTTGACCCGGGAGATCAGGTACCTGAATTGACCGCTGGCAGGGAAGTTTCCGATTACGATGGGAGTCACTTTCCCCTGTTTCACAATCTGATCTACATGAATGTAACCGACCCGGGGAATGTCGAGTACGAGATCGTGCCGCTCAGGGAAGGGTTTTTCCATCTGAATATTCTGAAATTTCTGGAAGTTAGCCCTTGTACAGACTGTTTCGAGATCGTCGGATTTGATTATCCTGAGCCGGGCGTGATTAATGTCGATTTTAAGATTACGCACCCATACGATGATCCGCTGTATACGATTTTCGATGTGCGGGGAATAATGATGTTCGATGGGAGCCATTCATTCCCCTCATCCGGCCTGACAATATCGGTCCCTTGGCTCGGAGATGGTGCCCTGCTCAATCCGGATGGTTTTACATCGCTCTACAACACATGGTCGGTAGGTGTCGATGCGCCGGATATTCGGAAATATTTCGAGGGAGTTTATGCAACGCAAGTTATGCCGGATGCCCTGGTCAATGGTTACATAAGGCATATTTCGGATGACCCGTCGAACACTCGTAACGCGTTACTAACAGGTGACTCCGTCACACGGACTTACTCATTGAAATATCCTGCGAATGAGTTTGTGTTCGGTTATGCGGTTGATGCAAGCTGGGCACCTCCCCTGGAAACTCCTGTCGATGATCCGATGACAGATTTCGGTTTAAACGCAAATTCATCGGAGCCATGGAAAATCGATATTATAGAATTCGGTGAAGGCCTGAATGAACAGGGTGGTAGTGTATCATTACAGATCGATGTATATGACTGGCAGGGAAT
>DAOVJF010000590.1 GCA_030673355.1 Planctomycetota bacterium
CCCTGACATCGAGCGGATTGACAATCGCCGCGGTCAAACCGTTCTGTACCGCATGATGCATGAACACCGCGTTAAGGAGTTTTCGTGTGCCGGATTTTAAGCCGTAGGAAACATTACTGATTCCGAGAATCACACCGCATTCAGGGAATTTATCGCGTATAGCCCTGATTCCTTCAAGAGTCAAACGGGCGGTATCGCGGAATTCATCCTCCCCGGTAGCGAGAGTGAATGTCAATGGGTCGAACAGGATGGATTCCGGATCAAGATCAAATTCATCGACAATGAGTTCATATAATTTTTTGGCAACCTCGACTTTCCGATCGACCGTTTTCGCCATACCCTTTTCATCGATTGTCATCGCGACAACCGCGCCGCCGTAACGTTTCAGGTATCCAAGAACCTTTCGTGCTTTTTGGGGGTTACCCAGATTTATGGAATTAACAATTCCGATTCCGGGATTTGCTTTTAATGCAGCTTCGACCGCATCGGGATTTATGGAGTCGATCATCAGCGGAAGCGGGATTTCAGAAGCGATCCTGTGGACAAGGTTTGTGTAATCGCCCGGCTCATCGTCACGGCCATCGACCGCAAACGCAAGATCGAGGACCATCGCGCCGATTTCATTCTGCGCGGACGCTATATCGACAATGCCCGGCCAGTTTTCATCGAGAAGAAGCTTCCGGAATTTTCTGCTGCCGTGCGAATTCAACCTTTCTCCGATTATTAACGGGCTTCCTTCGGGATTGATGTCCTGCGATGAGACCGCCGATGTGAGCATAAATTTTTTACCGGGAATTGACCGGGGTTTGTAATTCCCAAGAACCTTGTTTAATGCTCGGATATGGTCAGGTGAAGTTCCGCAGCATCCGCCGATTATTTCCACTCCCATTTTCAGAAACGGGACGAGGGCTTCGGCGAATTCATCGGGAGAAAGCGAATATGCCAGCCTGCCGTCGATACTTTCGGGCATACCCTGGTTCGGGAAAACGATTACCGGAAGCGGCGAATGCTCGGTGAGATATCGAACTGAATCAGTCATTTCGGATGGACCCGTAGCGCAGTTAATCCCGAACACCTCGACACCCATTGCCAATCCAATGTTTAATGCCGCGTCGATCGACGTGCCCATGAGCATCCGGCCGTTCATGTGCAATGAAACCGAGCCCCATATCGGAACAGACCTGCCTATTTTTTCAATCGCGTCACGGCATCCGATTATTGCCGACTTGAATTCGAGGATATCCTGGACAGTTTCGACGAGAAGGACATCCGCGCCTCCAAGGATAAGCCCTTCGGCCTGGATCGAAAAAGCTTCCGCTATTTCCGCTGGTGATGGTCCTTTGTAATCAGGAGATGAGGGTAGAAGTCCGGATGGCCCCATCGAGCCGATAACATGACCGTCGAATTCCTTCGCGACATCACTTGCGATTTCCGCTGCCAGACGGTTGAGTTCCAGTGCGTTATCCCGCTGTCCCCATTCATCGAGTTTGATGGGTGTACCGCCGAAAGTATTTGTTTCGACCATCCTGGATCCGGCTTCAAAAAAACTCCGATGGATTTCCGCGATCACATCCGGGCGGGTACGGTTCAGAATCTCATTGCAGCCGGGTACGCCATCGAAATCGTCGGCAGTCAATCCGAGAGATGAGATGGTGGCCC
>DAOVJF010000588.1 GCA_030673355.1 Planctomycetota bacterium
CCTCTCACCCACCCCAGGTCCGCGCCCACTCGAATTTGCCCGATGAATCGAACTTGCTCAGGAAGACATCTTCATCACCATTCGAGGTGTGTGGATCACCACCGCCGGGGTCGAAATCGACAGTGCCCTGGAAAAAGCCTGTAACGTAGACATTCCCGGAGCCGTCAGTTGCAACTCCATAGCCTCGATCAAAGCCTGTTCCCCCCCAGGTCCGCACCCCCTTGAAGTTACCCGATGAATCGAACTTGCTCAGGAAGACATCTTCATATCCATTCGAGGTGTGAGGATCGCCACCACTGGGGTCGAAATCGACTGTGCTCTCGAAATAACCTGTTACGTAGACATTCCCAGAACCGTCAGAGGCAACTCCCAAGCCAGACTCCGATTCTGATCCACCCCAGGTCTGCACCCACTTGAAGTTACCCGATGAATCGAACTTGCTCAGGAAGACATCGTAATCACCATTCGAGGTGTGAGGATCCCCGCTGTCGGGGTCGAAATCGACTGTGCCCTTGAAATTGCCTGTAATGTAGACATTCCCAGAGCCGTCAGGGGCAACTCCATAACAATACTCATAAGATGAGCCACCCCATGTACGTGCCCAGCCGCCGATTGGTTCTTGAGGTTCGACTACGGTCACTTCCCCGATCTGCCACGCGTCGATCTGGCCGTGTATGTCATCCAGAAATTTGTCGGTCACCCTGATAAGGAGCGGATAATTTCCGGGAACAACATTAAGCTCATTCGTAATCTCACCGGAATATGTGCAGCTTTCAACACCGGTCGATTCAACAAAATTAAACGAAATTTCTCCCGTAAAAATTTCAGGTGCTTCGACAGTCACTGTCGAGATAGTTTCAATCCCCTGATGATCGAAAATCTCCACTGTAATTTCCGACATCTCACCGGAATTGACCTCCATGTAATCCGGAAGGTCGATCCTGTAAGCTTCAACGCAATTGGCCTCGAGTGGGAAATCGACAAGCGGATCGACAACATTTTCAACAGGCATCCATGACGCGTCCACGGCATAACCGAATTCGACCGGAACGTCGGGAAGTCGAACCTGAATATTCCTGGTTTCCACTGAGCCGATATAAAACACCCGCCTTGGAAGGTCCTTTGAATATGCGATAAATGGATTCAGCGTTGACGAAAGGTCGCCATCCAACTCGAGTTTGCCTGGGTAATATCTTAAAACCGGAGGCATTCCGGAATCCTCAGGAAATTCTGTTGGGTTGAAAAGTGACGTGTAACCGTCCGGATCGAGTAGTACCAGTTCACTATTTCCCATACCGACTGACCTGTTGCTTGCGGGAAATGTATAGTCGGCTCCGTTGATGATGATTCCCCTTAAATCGAAAGCGGTAAGGTTCAAGGGAGCAGGAAAAGGGTGTACGAGCCTGAAATCAACGGATAGAATATCAGGTGGGTTAAACTGTTTGATAATAATTGTAATACAGGTCGTGCACGGGACCTCCTCCATCAGTCTGACAGTGTTGAAATGCATCGTGGAGCTTCGGTCGGGGATAATTTCGACAGTCTCGCGATCTTCGGAAATGCGCACGTCCCAGATGCCCCAAATATAGCGGTTTGTGGGGACCGTTGTTTGTGAATCGGTAAGATGGGACGGGGAATCTGGAGGACTGGTTGGAGTAGTAACC
>DAOVJF010000387.1 GCA_030673355.1 Planctomycetota bacterium
TATGCTGTTTCTCGGTCATTTCCGGTTTATTCGCCTTCCGGATCGGTGCTTTCGTCCGGCACTTCCGGTGTGATTGACACAACGCTTTCGGTGTTCTTCATTATGTTAATTTCCAGCCACGCGACTAGGTTGTCCATGAAATTCATTTGGACATCGAAAAGGTCGGTGCCATGATCCGAACCGGGGAATGAAAATAATTCGGCTCCACGGGCTGCCTGGCTGAGACTCTGCGATCCACGGTAGCTCTGAATATCCTCTTCCGCCGATGCGATATATACCGGTATATGGCCGAGATCGCGGGCGTACGCGAGCGGACGGACCTCGTGGTAATTAATCCCGGGACTTAGAAGCACCAGGCAGCTCGCGGTATTTTCAACCTCATCGAAGTTTTCTTCCGATGCGGCGACAACCGCGAGATTCGCGCCGATACTGGCTCCGACTATTCCTGTATGTGCTGGATCGATCCTGTCGAGACCCCTCAGGAAATCCATTCCAGCTTTAATGTCGTTTTTAACTTCATCCCATTCTCCCGCTTGAAAATCCCGGTAATTCAGCGAACCATCCGCCGTCGAATCACCATGGCCCCTCATGTCGATCGCGAGTGAGCTGATCCCGGCATCTAAAAGCTTCCGCTGGAATTCAGTGTACGAACTTCTGTCCGAGCCAAGCATGTGTACGAGTAAACATGCCGGTGACTTTTCAACACCCGAAGCCAGTTCCAGGTTTCCGACTATTGTTACACCATCCGAGGTTTCAATTAAAACCTGTCTTGATTCGATTAATACCTGCGTTTCGCCGGACCCGTTCTGATCTCCGGGAGTATCGGCATCTTCGGTTCTCACGGCACAGGAGCCGATCAACGCGGCGAGAAAGATCAAAAGTACGAATCCCGGCGTTAATTTACGAATTCTCATGGTAAGTCCATCCATAATAAAAGCCCCGGCATTTATTAATCTTCAGCCGAGGCGAATCATTCCAAATTCGTAACATGTTGTCAATTCTATTTAACTTAATTTCTGTGAGGGTTACTGCTTTCGGGATCATCCGGTTCCATGTACTCCTCTTCGTACAACAGGCTCTCATCGAATAACTCATCCTCCAGGAGGAATTCATCCTCATAATCCCCGGCAACGATCTCAACCGGCAGACTGTACCAGCCGAAAATGATGTCCTCCATTTCGAGGACCGTCTTGATCGGTTCAGGTTTCTCGTAATTATCCTGGAGATAGTAGTATGGGTCTTCGGTTTCTATCCTGACAAGCTGTACGACAATTGAGTTATTTTTATCCCGGTCCATGAATTCCTCGATCGATTCATCAAGATCCTCCGGCGGCATAAAGTAGTCGTAACCAATCCCCATATAAGGATCGTATAAGGCCCCGCCGAACCAGGACGCACTGCTCCCGCCTGTAATTTCGACCGAAGTTTGCCCGATGGGGAAATCCTCCGGAATCTCAATTTTGATTACTTCATCTATTGTATCTTCCCTGTACGGTCGCAGGGTTACGAGAATTTCGATTGTGTCGCCGGGATGGTATTTAACAAGATCGGATGGAAAGGTTGTAATGTAAGTGTCAATCATGTCCATCCCGTCCATTAACATCATCTCATCAGCCGGATAAGGCCCCTGCTGCAGCCACAAAGCGGCATCGTTGATCGCGTCGTCTTTGGCTTCCTTGTCATCTTCGTCCGGAGGACCTTCATATCCGATTGCGCCTGGACCTATATTCGGGGCGTTCTGATACCTCGCGCGGGTGATATCCAGGGTTTGCCTGGCACTCGTAATTTCAACCTCGATCTCAACACGGGTCAATTTCACTTCGCGGAATGGATTTGCGGTTGTGACCATATTTAGTGCCTGCATGAATTCATTTAGCGCGGCGAATGACCCATAACTTCCCCAGACAAGGTTTTCACGGCTGATTGGTTTCTCCAGGCCTTCCCCATAGATCGTGAAATTGACCTTGCACGTGCAGGGGCCGCTTCGATCCGATGCATACATCAGCCCTTGTACGGGGATCATTAAACCCAGCATCGGCAGCCAGTCTTCCTTGTTGATAATGCTGTAATTAAATCGACGGGTGCGATCGATATCGTGATCTGTCACCGCCAGGTGGAAATCCACCATGTCGGGAACTTCCCACAACTGGCCCGCTACACACGCCAGCCGGTCCTGGGTGATTGTGCCCACTATTTCCAGCGGTTCGGCCATCTTAAAGGACCGCGCTTCGGATGGCATGGTGTAAATGATCTCGGTCGTCACGAACGGAAGGTTGGTTTCACCATCGGCCAGGAACGGGTGTCCGAATGCCAGGAATCGGCCATCGTCGGCTACCCATGTCAGGGTTCCTACCGCGGTCAGGTCTAGATCCCCGGTAGCGAGTTGCGCCCCCACACTGGAGCCGGGTTCGATCATGGTCGGTCCAAGAAGAATCGGTACCCCGTCGGTCGATCCGCCGCCGGGACCCTGGATCAGGTCTACATACGGCAACCTTTCCCCGGCAAATTCCTTCAGCATTTCGAATCCGGTCTGCGATAAGCCTGACACGATCAGCGGGGTTGAACATGGTTGCATAATCAATGTCTCTTCACCGAATACATCCTGTAAATGTCCGGGATCGTCCCCGTAATCGGCAAGGTAAACACTGTCGACCGTTCGATCGCCTGTCTCCATTGGACGGTCAAGACATTCGGGAACCGTACCGATCCTGACCGGTTCATTGTCGGGGTAGGTGAACGTCCTGAGCATTTCATGGATTGGAGTAGCGCCGACAACATCGCCTTCCGTGTAATACGCGCCCCAGCTCAATGCGCCAATCAGTTTCCCGTCGATATACACCGGGCTGCCCGAGTAACCGCCCGCGATCCCGCCGGTTTCGTCCACAACATCTCCGGAAATTCTGCAGAAAATCAACGGACCGCCGTTGAATCCAAGGTTCCTGAAAACATCGATAATCTCTACGTCGAATTCACGGATTTCAGTACCCAGGATAACTGTTTTCGCGATTCCCCGCATCCCCGGTAGGATCTCGCTTACAGTCATCGTTTCAACATCGGCCTGGACCGGAAATGCCATAGCCAGGACCAGCGTCGTCATGAGAACGGTCAGGTAGACAGATCGGTAACGCATATTGTCAGCTCCAATATTTTTCGTACGTGCCCCGGAAAGCTCAGCTAAAATCAACATCGCTAAACTGGAGGGAGTCTAGCACAGAATGGCCATATAAGGAATATATGTTGATAGACACATAAGATTTGGGTAAGTTCAAAAAAGGCATGCGCTGGATCACAGGCCTGGAAAATAGTGCCGTTAGCTTCCAGCTATCGGATCACGCGTGCCGACCGCTTCCAGCGGTCGATCATTCCACGGGTGGCGCCCACAGACGGGTGGCGCCCACAGACTGAGCGAAGGCGTGTCTGTGGGTGAAGCAAGTCCCTGTTTCTCAATTATACCATGCGCCAATCGCCCTTTAACATGTCCTATTAGTAAGTAGAGAACAATCGATCCGACAAA
>DAOVJF010000298.1 GCA_030673355.1 Planctomycetota bacterium
ATGGGTATAACCGCAAACGTTATGAGCCTTGGCGGTATAGCTATCGCAGTGGGGGTGATGGTCGACGCCGCGGTTGTACTTGTTGAAAATACGCACAAACATCTCGAACGCGACGCCGGGAAAAAATCGCACTTCCAGATCGTGCTCGAAGCGTCGAAAGAGGTCGGTCCCGCACTGTTTTTCTCCCTGGTGATCATCACAGTCAGCTTTCTCCCTGTTTTTGTACTTGGAGAGCAGTCAGGCCGATTATTCAAGCCGCTCGCCTACACAAAAACATTCGCGATGGGCACCGCAAGCATAATTGCGGTGACAGTAATTCCGGTATTGCTCTATTACTTTGTCAAAGGCAATATCAAACCGGAGAATGAAAATCCGATTTCACGATTTTTAATTCGGATTTACAGGCCATCGCTTGAATGGATCCTCAGGAAAAAGATACAGACAGTGATCGCCGCCGGAGCAATTTTACTCATCACCCTCATTCCGCTTTCAATGCTTGGAAGCGAGTTCATGCCGCCATTGAACGAGGGCGACATCCTCTATATGCCTACAACCGATCCGGGTATCAGCATTACCAAGGCGCGGGAGCTTCTCCAGCAGACCGACCGTTTGATAATGACAGTCCCGGAAGTCAATACCGTATTCGGAAAGATCGGACGCGCCGAAACCGCGACCGATCCCGCGCCTTTGGCGATGATTGAAACTGTCATCACGCTTATACCGGAACACGAATGGCGTCCGGGAATGACCATGGAGAAGATAATTGAGGAACTGAATTCCACGGTCAATATCCCCGGCCTTACAAACGCCTGGACAATGCCGATTCGCACCCGTATCGATATGCTATCCACCGGAATCAAAACGCCCGTTGGAATCAAGATCATGGGGGACGATCTAAAGACCCTTGCCGACCTCGCGCAACACATTGCAACAGAGGTCATACAGATCGATGGGACCCTCTCGGCATATCCCGAGAAAGCATTCGGTGGGAATTATCTCGATATAGATATCGACCGGTACGCGATCGCGCGATACGGCCTTACAATTAACGACGTCCAGATGGTGATAATGTCGGCGATCGGGGGAATGAATGTCACTGAAACAGTCGAGGGACTTGAGCGTTACCCGATTAATGTACGGTATCCCCGCGATTATCGTGACGATCTCGACTCACTGCAACGTGTCCTTATACCAATTCCATCTGGAGGATCGGTACCGCTTTCGCAATTGGCAGACCTGAGATTCGTCGAAGGCCCTCCTGTCATAAAAACCGAGAACGCCCGGCGCACCGCCTGGATTTATGTCGACATCCGTGGACGGGATGTCGGTGGTTATGTCGAGGAAGCAAAAAGCATGGTCGATTCGATGGTGGAATCCGGTGAGATCGATCTGCCTGCGGGATATTCGATCATCTGGTCCGGCCAGTATGAATATATGCAGAAAGCCGCGGCTACATTAAGGGTTGTTATCCCATTAACCCTGGCGGTAATTTTCCTGCTGCTCTATTTCCATTTCAAATCGTTCACCGAGACGATGATCGTAATGCTGACCCTTCCGTTCGCGATTATCGGTGGTGTGTGGCTCTTGTTTATTCTTGGCTACAACACATCGGTCGCTGTATGGGTCGGATTCATCGCGCTTGCGGGATTAGCTGCCGAAACCGGGATCGTGATGCTGGTCTATATCGATATCGCGGTTAAAAATGCGATCAAAGAAGGTCGTTTGAATTCGATGGTTGATTTAAACAGGGCGATCATCGAAGGCGCGGTTGACAGGGTACGCCCAAAAATTATGACGGTCATGACAACAATGATCGGACTCCTTCCAATCATGTTTGGAACAGAAACCGGCTCGCAGGTGATGAAACGTATCGCGTCCCCGATGGTCGGCGGCCTTGTAAGCGCGACGATATTGACGTTATTTATAATTCCAGCGGTGTATGGCCTTGTTAAAGCTGGAATTGTGAAAAAGAAGGAATAATTATACAAATAACCCATTCCGTATAGCGTTGACAAGATCTTGCCATTCCGCGTGGCGTTGGCACGCTGAGTGAGACACGATGTGCTACCAATCCTGAAAACACTCCGGGTCGAACGTGCTTGCCAACGAAATCACTAAACAACCCATTCCGGGTGGCGTTGGCATGCTGAGTGAGACATGATGAGTTACCAAAACTAAAAACTCTCCGGGTCGAACGTGCTTGCCAACGATCTCACTAAACAACCCATTCCGGGTGGCGTTGGCACGCTGAGTGAGACATAGTGTGCTACCAATCCTGAAAACACTCCCGGTCGATCTCGCTTGCCATTGATCTTCCCAGGTGCTTTTCAGGCTTGACTATATAAGAACTAAGGTGAATTTATCGGGTTTTATACGATATTAACTATATAAACCTGCGAGTTGATCGCGGGATGTTCATGCTATGCCCTGGCAGAAGCTCATAAACGGACTCGAGGATATTGTCGGACCACCGGGTACCGATGGGCTTACTCTGGATAAATCCAGACTTGAGAAAATTCGCGTTCATTTAAGAAAACTGGGCCTGTCGAGATTCAGGGCCAGGGATATCGCGGATGGGTACCTCGCGTTGATTCCTAAAAGCAGGCGGAGCGGTAAAGGCGTTTATTACACCCCCCACCAGGTTGTGGAATTCATCCTCGATGAAGTTCTCCCGCAGCCCAGGTTCGGGAATAAGAAAACCGACCCGTGGCCCGACGGGTTCCGAATCCTCGAGCCCGCGTGCGGTGCGGGATATTTCCTTATTTCAGCTTTCAGACGACTGAAAAAAGCGTACCTTAAAGCCGGTATCAAACCCGTGGATGCGATTCGGGTAATCCTGGCCGAGAGAATTGTGGGAATAGATATCGATGGTGACGCGTTACTCGTAGCAATGGCCTGATTAATCCAGGAAGCGGGGGGAGATCTTGATAAAGCGCTAAAGAAAGGTCCGATCCAACTTTCTCTCTTCAAGGCTGATTTTCTCGACAAGGGCTGGAATGTAACGGCATCGCCGCTTGGAGAAGTATTACGGAGCGGTTTTCCCGCGATTGCCGGAAATCCACCGTATGTAAGTTTCTACGCGAAACGCGCGAAATCAATAACGGCTGAGAAAAAAGAATATTACAAGGCCAATTACCTGATGGGCAAAGGCCGTATAAACACGTACACGCTTTTCATCGAGCGTGCTTTCGACCTTTTGAAACCATCGGGAGTGCTCGGGTTTATTGTCCCGAACACCCTCCTGATCATGAAATCGTACGAGCCTGTCAGGAATTACCTTCTAAGTAAAGGATGGCTGAAATCAATAGTCGATCTTAATTTAAAAGTTTTCCCCGAGGTTGAGGTTCCAACCTGCATACTTACGGTCGAGAGAAAGGACGACAGGGCACTGCCATTTCCGAGGAAAGTTCGGTCGGGTTTCTGGGAGAGCGCGTGCGGGGAAGCTCCCGACGATCTTGAAGGTAATGACCAGGACTCGTTCAGGGAACTCCCGTACACGATGTTCAATATTCATATCCGTCATGCCGACCGGGATATCCTCGGCCAGATCGAGCGGGTCGGGACGCCGCTTGGCGAGGATTTCGAGGTCAAGGATGGGATCAATCCCGCGAACATTTCCAGGAAACTGATGGTGCAGTCGCTGGAGAACCTCAACGCTCCCTATAAAAAAGTGCTGAGGGGGAAGGATATCGGCCCGTACCAGTTGGACTGGGATAACATGTGGGTCAGGTACGATCCGAATTTCGTGGACCAGGATAAGGGGGAGTACTGTTTTCTCAGGGATGAAAGAATATTCAAGGCAAATCCGAAAATCCTCACTCGTCAGACCGCCGACCGGATCGTCGCCGCGTACGATGAAAATACATTCTACGCGATGAATACATTGCATGTTACGATCCCATTGAATGGCCGGATGGACCTGAAATGCCTTCTCGCTCTCTATAATTCCAGGCTTCTGAATTACTACTACCGTCTTGTGTTTCCCGATACGGAGCGCGTGTTTCCCCAGGTTAAGACTGTGAATGTGGAGAAACTTCCCCTTCCGGACCTGAACGGACAGGTTGGCAAGCTATGCAAACTGGCCGACCGCCTTCTGGCCACACCCGGGTTTTCGACCCGGTCCATAAAAAAGTGCGATAAAATTCTGGATGAAATCGATGAAGTAGTGTACGCTCTCTATGAATTATCACCGAGACATATCGCCCGGGTGGAAAATTCAACCACGGACTGGATTCGATTGTCTTACGGCAGGTGAGGTTGATACGAAATGAAGAGCCATAATTATTTGATTAATTCAAACGGGTTAACGGGAACGGTCGCGATGCTGGTGATTGCTTTTGTACTTGTCGGGACAGCCCAGGAGGCGTTTTCCCAGCGTGCGGATATAATAATTGAACCGTCAGGTCCGTCTGCCAGCAGTGATGCGATCATCCAGGCGTTTTCGGAGGCTGAGTCAATATTTAACGACG
>DAOVJF010000445.1 GCA_030673355.1 Planctomycetota bacterium
AAATCCGACCGCAGGATGCAGTCGGCACTTGCTATCCGATAGCTGGAAGCTAACGGCACGTAGGGGAAATCCTTGCTTTAAACCATTGGAGGAAATATTATATTGGACAGGAGTGATCCCATTTATTTTAAAATTGGTAATAAAGAAAAGGGCTTGTTTCGCTGAGGAGGAGTATACACAGTACAGTGAAAACGCCGATGGCAATCGCCCATTTTCGCTGAAGGGTGACGCGCCTTACCCTCACGAGTTCAACAATATTCGGGGCAAGCATCGAAATCAAAGCAGCCAGCACTAAAAAGAATAACAGCCCGGGATTGACATTGAAATTCTTGAACAATCCCGGAATATCGAACATCTTCGAGAGAATTGTCCATGACTCCCCGAAGTTCCGGGGCCTGAAAAACACCCAGCCGATCGTGACGAGAATGAATGTCCCTATCTGTGCCCAGGCCTTGATTTTCGGGATCCAGGGGAATCTTTTCAGGTGATGGTGAAGTTCAAGGAGGATCGCATGGTAAGCTCCCCAGACCACAAAAGTCCACTCAGCACCATGCCAGAGCCCACCCAGGAGCATTGTCACGGCAAGTGAGACCGCGCGATTGTCCCGTCCGCCAAGCGGGATATACAAATAATCCCTTAACCACCGCGACAAGGTCATGTGCCATCGACGCCAGAAGTCGGAAATTGAAATGGCTTTATAAGGGGAATTGAAGTTCTGAGGGAACTCAAATCCGAGGAGATACCCAAGGCCTATTGCCATCAGGCTGTACCCGGCGAAGTCGAAATACAACTGGAATGAAAACCCGAACATCGCAAGCCAGGCTTCCAGGGGAGTGAGGTTCTGGTAATCGAGAAACATGGGGTCGATGTAATAGGCGATGCGATCGGCGATCAGGACTTTCTTAATTAATCCGGTAGTGAAACAAAGGGTGCCAAGGTTAAGGTTGTCACCGGTAATTTTTTTCGGGAGATTCCTGAGGGTTACACAGATTTCGGAATACCTGACGATCGGTCCGGCGATCAACTGGGGGAACAATGAGACGAACGCGGCGAATTCGATGAAATCGTCCGTTGGTTCAACCTTGCCGCGGTAAACATCGATCGTGTAGCTCAATGCCTGGAAAGTAAAAAAGCTGATTCCGATTGGAAGGATGATATCCCAGACCTTGATAAGCTCCCCGGCCCCGGCCAGTCCGGAGATGCCGTTGATCGAGTGGAGGATCAGCATGAAATATTTGAAATAGAAAAGGAGCCCGAGGCTTAAAACGAGCGCAATAACAAGCCAGAATCTTTTTTCGGGAAGACTCCCCGCCCTGGAAATCAGCCTCGCGGAGAAAAAGTTAGCCACCGAGCAAGCCAGCATCAGCGTAGTGAACGACCAGTCCCAGTATCCATAGAAAATATAACTTGCGATAGTAATCCAGAGACGCCGGAGAAAGTCATTTTTAATCAGCCAGAAACCGGCGATTGCAAGAGGAGCAAATACGAAAATAAATATCGGAGTCGGGAATAACATATTTATTAATTGTCTGCCTCAAAATCTGGTTGAAGATCGGACAGGAGATCGTAAAGGAGAATATCTCCATTGTTATGATCCATGTGATAGCCATCCAGGTAGTAATCAATATTGCCGCCAAAACTTCCAAGGTCGGAATAATCCCTGAAAATTTCAGTTGTCCCATTCATGGTACCCGCGACATATTGCGAGGCTTCCTCATAAATCCGACCAGCCCCCAGTTCGAGGAGCCTCTGGTAAACTCTCGGATGTACAGGGGTCATAATGGCATAAACCCTGATATTATTAGCTCTGCAGAGTTCCAGGGTTTCCTCCCAGTAATTTTTACGCTCACCCGATAACCGATCGTACCGGGAAAGCACAAATTTTTTATCCGCATAGTTCTCAACCGCCCTTGCGACTCGCCGATCACGCCCCTCGGGGTTCTCCCGCTCGAACTCGATAAACCCGTCTTGACGATATCCGACGAGCGGGTTATTTTCACCGCCTGACAATAGGAGCCAGAGCGAGGCGATCGAACTTCGGGTTTGGGCGATCGAAAAAAGCCTCCCGATTTTTTCCAGCATGACCATCCACCCAGGGCTATCATTAAAATATTTCGTGTAACGTTCTATTACTTTGGCCTGCGGATTTATGCTCGTTGTCGGGTGGAAAATTTCCGGCTCGACACCGACTATCAGAATTTCGATCGGGGCGTTGAATTCCTCGAGCGCTATTCGAACGATCGAGTAAATAATTTCCGACTTGGCATCGGGCACTCCCCACACAAAACACCGTTTGCCCGTAAGCTCCCCGACAATCTCGGGATCGAGAATTTCCACCCTCGAACTCCCGACAATCAGTGCATTCGGCGGTGGATCGTACTGCTCGAAAAGCAACAACTTTTTTTCATATCCTGTCTGCGCGATTGGATCAACCAAGCCGGTACCGTACATGGCGTATGGGTCGATAAGGAAATTCAGCAATGAATTCGCTATAAGTACAAACAAGAGAGTTACCAGGAAAAGTTTCCAGAACCGTGAAGCCAGGAATTCAGAATTTTTTACCGGCTTTGCCATATTATGTTTTACCGATCCTGTTCCTTCATGTTCAACGATATCCGGAAAACAGGCCGGGTTGAGCCGAAGCTTTTAATGATTCCATGATCCATGAAATATACTGGAAATTAATCAACAGACATAATAAAGCCTTACCGGTCAATTTTCACCGTAATCAGCGAATAAGTCTCTAAGGATGAGGTTGCCGTTGGAGGGATGGAAATGAACCGAATCGATGAATTCTTCCCGCTTTCCACCGAAACTCTCCACCCTGGTATAGTTCAGGTAGGTCCCACCCGCACTCCCGACAGCATCCTCAAGATATTCACTTGTCTCCTGTAGAATCGGACGCGCACCCAGCGAGACAAACCGGTCGATGAGGTCGTGGTGCAGGGGTAAAGAGACC
>DAOVJF010000512.1 GCA_030673355.1 Planctomycetota bacterium
ACCATGCCAGATATCCCGACAGTGCTATCCGTTTACGGAACCCGCCCCGATGCCATCAAAATGGCGCCGGTCGCGCTCGAACTCGCCAGGCGCAATACGCTCAGGCATATCTCGTGCGTCACCGGCCAGCACCGCCAGATGCTCGATATCGTCCTCGATCTTTTCGATATCAAACCGGAACACGATCTCGACATCATGACCGAACGTCAGACACTCGAAGAGATCGCGACCCGGGTCCTGTTGAAACTGCCCGAAATTCTCGATGAAGTCCAACCGGATATCGTTCTCGTGCACGGAGATACTTCAACGGCCTTCGTTTCCGCGCTTTCCGCTTACTACAGGGGTTTCAAGGTTGGCCATGTCGAAGCCGGATTACGGACGCCGAATCTTTATATCCCGTTCCCCGAGGAAGCGAATCGCAGGCTGATCGATACAATTTGCTCTCTTCATCTGGCTCCGACAGAAAATGCAAGGGTGGCGCTTTTGAATGAGGGAATGTCGGACGAGGGAATTTTTGTTACCGGGAATACGGTTGTCGACGCGTTGATCTACGCCTCAAAGCAGGTCCAATTGACACAGGTTCACCCTTCAATTTCCGATGTAGTGCTCGCTGAAAATGACATCGTCGCAATCACCGCGCACCGAAGGGAATCATGGGGGGATGATCTTAAAAGTATAGCGGAAGCACTTGTGGAACTGGCTGACAAATTCCCGAATATTAATTTTGTCTTCCCGATTCATCTCAATCCCATTGTTAGAGAGAACATGCTGCCAATCATGGAAGGTCGGGGCAACCTCTTAGTAATCGAACCACTCGGTTATCTTGATTTCACGGCATTAATGAACAGATCATGCCTGATTCTAACCGATTCCGGCGGAATCCAGGAAGAAGCTCCGTCGCTTGGAAAACCTGTACTGGTAATGCGAAATGTAACTGAGCGCGAGGAAGGAATCGCGGCAGGCTGCCTGAAACTTGTCGGAACCGATACGGGTAAAATTGTAGAAACCACCGCGGGGCTCCTTTCCGATAGATCGGAATATGAAAAAATGGCAAGTGCCGGAAATCCCTACGGGGACGGGAAAGCATCGTGGCGAATCGCGAATATCCTTGAGAAAATCCTGAATAATGAAGCGATCGATCCGGGTAAGAGTCAGAACGACATTTTTCACTTTACCCCGCATTCAGATTCTTAACATTTAAAGAGTTCTAATAGGAAACAATCCTCTCTAACTTCCAGAATCTAATTCATATAAGACTGTGGGTGATCCAAGAAACCTGCCCGATTACGGGGGAGGGTCACATTACGTTATGCATCATAACTACCTTGAGATTTTCCTGTTCCTGGTAATTGTAATAATCGTGGCGAAAGCCGCTGGATGGGCATCGACCAAATTAGGGCAACCTGCCGTACTTGGCGAGATCCTGGCAGGGCTGCTGCTTGGCCCTACCCTCATAGGAATCGCAAGCCTTCCGATATTCCCTGAATCAAGTCACGAAAAACACAGTTTCCACGAGCAGAGAGCGGTTATTGATGAAGTCGTGGAAGCCCATGAAGCAAGGGACGACGAGATAACTGCCGAGGAAGTTGTCGAGACTATTATCCATGAATCCAGGGAAGCGATTATAAATGTCCCTGAACTCAGAGACAACGCGAGCGGCCAGAGTCCGGAAATCATCGCGGCTATGGCTGAAAATTCCCTGGAAGGCGTACTTCACGACCGGAAAAGTTTCCTTGAAAATACCATCAAACTCATGGCCGAACTCGGGGTGTTGTTCCTCATGTTCATGGCGGGACTGGAAACCGACCTGTCGATGATGAAGCGGGTTGGGAAGGTTGCGTTATTTGCGGCGATAGGCGGACTCGCGGCACCGTTTATTCTTGGATTCGGCGCGACATTGTTGCTCAGGCCTGTCGAGGAAAATCTTATCTTCGTTGCGATTTTCGCCGGCACTATCTTAACTGCCACCAGCGTGAGTATATCGGCCCAGACCCTTAAAGAACTCGGGGTGTTAAAGAGCAAGGAAGGTACCACAATTCTTGGTGCCGCCGTAATTGACGACATCCTTGGGATCATTCTGCTTTCATTGGTAATTGCTTTCAATCCCAATAAGGGCGGTGGAGCGGGGATTGCCCACCCGAAAATGTACGATATCCTGACGAGCTGGACTGTCGGAGGGATGGGACTCGAGGGCAATACCGCGGAAATTGTAGGGATCGTCGTTTTGATAATCAGCATGGCGCTGTTCTTTTTCATCTTTTATTTCTTCGGGGCAATTTTCTTTGAAAGGATTCTTTCCTGGGCGGAAAGGCTGCCGGTATCGGAACCCAAGCTGGCGTTCGCGATTGGACTCGGTCTTTTCTTCGCCTGGGCTGCCGAATATATTGGGGCTGTAGCCGCAATAACCGGAACCTACC
>DAOVJF010000415.1 GCA_030673355.1 Planctomycetota bacterium
ATTCTTCTATGGTTCACCCACATTTGGTCAGGGTGGGCCAAACGAGACCGTTCTGAATTCGGCAGGAGATTTTGATATCTTCATCGCGCGTTACAATTCTGACGGGAGTCTGGCATGGGCTAAGCAAGTAGGCGGCAAAAGTTATGATTTAGGCTTTGGCATCACACCGCTTTCTAATGATTCAATTGTCGTTACCGGATGCTTCAGTAAATCAGTCACATTTGGGGGGGGTGAGTCAAACGAGACTGTTCTGAATTCTGCCGGTGAACAGGATATTTTCATCGCGCGGTACAATCCTGACGGAAGCCTGGCATGGGCGAAGCAAGCCGGCGGATCCTGGGAGGCTCCAACCCTCCCTTGTGGGGATCGTGGCCTTGGCATCACTACGCTTTCTGATAATACAACTGTCGTGATCGGATGGTTCAGGGGTCCAGCTACATTTGGTCAGGGTGAACCAAATGAGACCGTTCTGAACATGGAAGGAAGAAGAGATATCTTCATCGCTCGGTATGCCGAATAAACCTTTACTTTCCACAAACACATCCATCGTATATTTGTCTAATCTCCCACAATATAAATATCCTGACCGGTAGACCCATATCTATGTGATATGGGTAGCTGTATCAGAGCCGCGACCGTCAGTGAGCGGTCTGCCAACGTCCGTACATTCCCATCCACCACACATCACACAGTAATATGGACCGGTGGCCCCTCACAACGAGTTCCACGAGTTGGGAGGGTTTCCCTTGTTTTACCCCCCCACCTGCGCCAATCTGCTTTGAACATGTCCTATTAGTATATAGAGGACAAACATTCCGACAAAAACGCGTGGCGTCGACACGCTGAGTGAGACATCTCAATCCCGCACGCCTCGAAATTCTCCGGGTCGAACGTCGATTGTCGACGGTACCCGGGCGGTTTTGAGATGATGCACCAACAAGCTTGTCCGGCTGGAAGCCGAACGTCGCATGTTGGCGGCACCCGGGGATTGTTGGCGGCACCCGGGGATTGTTAGCGGCACCCGGCGGTAGTCGTCCCCCGTCTCCCGATACGGCTGAAGGCGTCAAAACCGGAAATCCCGGCTGTCGCCCAGAGACACCAAAAACGCCACGCCAGCCCGCTCATAAAGCGGATCGCGCCTGTCTCAGGGATACAGTAAAATCGCGAAAAAAAAGGGGAGATACGGATACACCCGATACGGGTTAAAACAAGAACCCATCAAACATTCACATCAGATCGAAGGCGATTCTTGGGGAATTAAAGACGGGGCCTTCGGTGCAGACGCGTTCGTAGTGGACGGTGCCATCGCTATTACGGACGGGGATGCTGCATCCAAGGCACGCGCCGAGTCCGCAGGCGAGTTTATTTTCAAGGCTGACATAACATTCGAGGCCGAGTGAGTCCGCATGTTCTGAAACCGCTTTCAGCATAGGGACCGGTCCGCAGGCGTAAATGATGGTATGTTCCCAATTATCAGGATAATCATCAAAGGCTTTCGTTATCAATCCTCCATTAATGGTCGGAGTCGAATTTCCATAATGATCACGAATCTTGGACAAACCGGTCTCGGTGTAAATGACCGGATTTATGCCCAAGTTTGTGAAATCATCGAGACAGATCAGGAACTCCGGTTCACGAACGCCGAGGTAAACCTGGATTGATCGGTCCAGAGCGTTACCGGGAGATAATCCAGCGTTCAGCAGTTTCCGTGCAAGGTAAACGAGCGGCGGTATTCCGATTCCACCACCGAAGAGTGCCACGGATTTGCGATCGGGGATTTTAAAACCATTTCCAAGGGGACCGATGATGTCAAGCTTATCACCCTGACGCACTTCTGAAATCAGACGTGTACCGTCGCCAATCACCCTGTAAAGCACAATCACATTACCGGATTCCGGATCGGCATCGAGGATCGAGATCGGACGCCGGAGCAAATCGTTTTCCGATGGCGGAAGAATATGAATGAACTGTCCTGGCACTGCTAGTTCCGCAAAATATGGCGCATGGAGGGTCAATCTGAAATGCCCGGGATTGATTGGGGCAAGGTGGACATTACTCACGACTTCACAAAGAAGATGTTGTTCGGTTCTGGGAGTTGGATTTTTCATATCGGAATCGGGTCAGGATATATCCAGCGTTATGTTTTCTGGATTGAGGGATCGGAATGCTCATCCTCAAGTGGCGGGCATGAATCGCAGGGAATATCGACCAGATGCACTGTGCCGTCCCCAAGGTCGAGGTGGTCGAGCATATGCCCCGCCCTGTCGCGCTTGGTTTTCAGGTAATCACGGGAATATTTATTGGGTTTAACCTCTATCGGGACACGCTGGATTATTTCAATGCCGTGTTCTTTCAGGTCTTTAATTTTTTCAGGATTGTTGGTGATCAGAAGCAGGCTCTTAACATCGAAAAACTTAAGAATGCTGACCGCAACAGCATAATTTCTCTCGTCCGCATGGAATCCAAGCTGGTGATTAGCCTCAATTGTGTCCGCGCCGGTGTCCTGCAGCGCGTATGCCTTAACCTTGTTGCCAAGCCCGATCCCCCGTCCTTCCTGGCGCAAATAAATTATCAGCCCCCTGCCCGCCTTCGAGATCATCTGCATGGATTCATGGAGCTGGTCACGGCAATCGCATCGAAGGCTTCCAAGGCTTTCACCGGTAAAACATTCGGAATGAACCCGCACAAGCACCCCTCGCGCACCATTCAAATCGCCTGCGGTCAGGGCCAGGTGTTCCTTGTCATCGAGGTCATTATGGAAAACATGCACCTTGAATTCCCCGTCGCACGTGGGAAGAACGGCCTCTGAATAGAGGGTTACCGACGGAATATGGGATTCTTTTTCCATTTCATTTTGAAACATAGATAACCTTTCAAGAACAGCCCGGTGTCAGAATAAGTCTATCCTGTAACTTCGATTAAATCAAGCATGGAGGCGGCCATTTCTGTTATCATAGGCTACGAGAGACAAAAATCGAAAGGGGAAAATTGAGGATGGATACCGCGATTACAGTGAAAGCTCCCCGGGGAACCAAAATCAGCGCGAAGAGCTGGCTTACCGAAGCCCCGATGCGCATGTTGATGAATAACCTCGATCCGGAGGTCGCTGAAAATCCGGATGAGCTGATAGTGTACGGCGGAACCGGGAAAGCCGCGAGAAACTGGGAGTCCTACCACGCGATAATCAAGACCCTGAAG
>DAOVJF010000444.1 GCA_030673355.1 Planctomycetota bacterium
AGGGGGACCGGGAGTCAGATTTCATCTCCATACCTGTTTCATTTCTTCCAGTTGTTTGCCCATTCTGATTCCCTGGAGCATTATTTCTTGAGTTATTTTCGTAATGGTCGGCCATGTACTGTTTCCCGCTGGATATGCGGGAATCTCCTTTTGCTCGAGCTCGCAAAGCGCGTCTTGCGAAATTTTAATTGTTTTGAGCTGTCGGGGACTAAGTACAGTGTGCCTGTAACTTATGTATTCTTTTCGGCCTCCGAAGCTCAATTCAGGATATTACCTATCCTGAGCCTTATATATCCCCCACAGCCGACCGCTTTACGTTGATATGTCTACCGCGGTTCGGCTGCCCGGTCCGGGAATTCCAATTTAGATTACGTAAGAATTCCACGCCTGATATATTATCGGGTCTATTGTATCACTACTGTATCGTATTTGATAGAATATCACTCTTGTCCAATATAAAATTTCCTCCAATGGTTTGAAGTAAGGATTTCCCCTATGTGCCGTTAGCTTCCAGCTATCGGACAGCAAGTGCCGACTGCATCCTGCGGTCGGATTATTTAGGGTGACAATCGCTTCTATCTCCTTCGAAAAACCAGCAAAACGTGCAGACCTCTACCCGTAAAATGTGATCTGGCCGCCCGGATGCTTTATCCTATTGGGCTAATCTTGTCCAAAATCAGATTATCTTGGACAGCAGTGTAATTGAATATGTAAAATCAATTCAGACGGATGCCCATAGCGAAACCGTCCCCGCCTTCACTGATTTTTATATCCGCATCCGGAAAGTACCTGTACCCATTTTCCCAAATGTCGTATACTTACCAAACCATGAATTCATATGGAGGTTTAAGAAACAACATGCGTTACGAATATTGCGTCCAGGAAGTTTCCGGTGTCGCCTGGCAGATGATAATGGATTCTGATGACATCGATACATCAAATCAGCATCTCAACAAGTGGGGGAAGGAAGGCTGGGAGGTCGCGTGCGTGGTGCCGAAACTGGAGAGCGGTACGACGGTCGGCTACGGGATCGTCTTCAAGCGCGAGATCCCCGACGACCGGTAACCGATGGGCTGCGGAAAAGAGGAGTTATAAATAACGTGGGTTGTAAGTTGTGTCAGGGATTCTGGAAAAATTCTGGCGGAGAGAGTGGGATTCGAACCCACGTTACGACGGTAGCCGCAAACACGCTCTCCAGGCGTGCGCCTTCAACCACTCGGCCATCTCTCCGCATTAAAAAAAACGTTCAGCCTGTAAGAGGCACATGATTTATATCGTATTGTCCACGGATATTCAAGTGGTTTCGTGACCGCGCAAGATAAATCAATCAACAATACAACCGCTCCCGGATGGTCGCGGCTCTGATACAACCGCTCCCGCATGGTCGCGGCTCTGATACAACATATAACAGACAGTACCGCGAACGTCAGTGAGTGGTCTGCTAAGTCAAAAAAACCGGGCTGTTAACCCGGCTGTTGCTTCAATTAATATCCCTGACTCTACCAATTACCTTCTCCCGCCACCATTTCCCCCACGGTTGCCTTGCCCGCCAAATCCATTACCGGCTCCTCCACCATTTCCGTTACCACCATTTCTCCTGGAGCCGTTTCCGCCGCCAAAGCCTTGATTACCCTGGCCAGAGTTATTTCCGGATCCGTCGCGTAATCGTTGTCGGTCCCGGGTTCCATTACCCTGACCGCCAAAGCCTTGATTGCCCTGGCCGAAATTATTTCCGGATCCGTCGCGTAATCGCAGTCGATCACGGGTTCCATTTCCCTGACCGCCAAAGCCTTGATTGCCCTGGCCAGAGTTATTTCCGGATCCGTCGCGTAATCGTTGTCGATCCCGGGTTCCGTTGCCCTGACCGCCAAAGCCTTGATTACCCTGGCCGCAATTATTTCCGGATCCGTCGCGTAATCGTTGTCGATCCCGGTTTCCATTTCCGTTACCACCGCGATTACGCGAAAAAGTCCAGTTGTCAGTGATGTTTGATGGTTGTGACAAAACAGGAGGAGTAACCAGCATGTTCGTGCTGTCGCCAGTAAATCCGACTGTCGTGAATGGGCCAGTGATTAATGCCGAGTCCGGCGTTTGCACTTCACGGATGAAGTTACCGTCCTGGTTTACTGAACCGATTCCGATTGGTGTTGCGGTCTCTAGTGATGTGAATTCTTCGACATATCCATTGAAAGCATTAACTGCGCTTTCATCGTTTGCTACTACAGCTGTTACTAATATTGCGAGGAAAAAAATCGGGAAGAGACCAAGAATTAGATGCTCTCTCATTTTTAAAACTCCTTTTGTTAAGTGATCATCCACATCACTTGTCTCAAAAGGTTATCGGAACTGTGTGCCCGATGTTTTCTGGTTATTACGATGGCTTACGATAGGTAAAGGTTCAATATTACAATACAGCAATTTTACCATTAATAAGTTCATTCGTGCTAAATACGGCCCTTTTTCCTTAAAATCCTTCCAGTTTCATTGCCATTATTAAAAGTCTTTCCTATACTCTGAAACACTAAACGTATTTCACGCACCGACACTTATGGCCGCAAAATTCTGCCATCTTCATCTCCACTCCGAATACTCGCTCCTCGACGGGGTAATTCGCATCCCGGACCTTGCACGCACCGCCAAAGAAATGGGAATGGACGCGGTCGCTCTTACCGATCACGGTGTCATGTACGGTGCGATCGAGTTACTCCAAGCCTGTAAAAAAGAGGGAATCAAGCCGATCATCGGGTGCGAGGTTTATGTCGCTCCGGGCCATAGGGAGGATAAATCGCCCAGCACCAAGGGCGGCAATGCGCATCTCGTGCTGCTCGCGATGGACCAGACCGGCTACAGGAATCTAGCGACACTTGTCAGCCGTGCATTTATTGAAGGTTTCTATTACAAACCCCGACTCGATCACGAACTCCTTACTCAATATTCCGATGGGCTCATCGCTCTTTCGG
>DAOVJF010000514.1 GCA_030673355.1 Planctomycetota bacterium
CAGCTCCCAGAAGCTGAGCGCCAGTAACCACGCCATAGCTTTAGCGACGGCGGAACGCCGCCTTCGGGACGGCGGGAAGTTTTACGGCTTGACACGGCCTTCACGGTCGGAGTAACAAGGGGAGTCTGCCAAACCCAGTCAATGCCGGGGCAAGTCAGCGATCGATATCACATGGTCGCTCGGGCATTAAATTGTCCTATCACGCGTCGGATTCCGGAGATTTATCAAAATAAACTGAGGAGGAAAACAACAAGACACACAAAGAAAAACCAGGGACAACCGCTGGTAGCACGCTCCGCTTGTGACGGGCACCCGGATTTGTTTTGAGCATCCTGCGCTACGAAATACCTATCAGCACGTTCAGGATTATGTATTCCAGATTTTCGATAATGCTGCAGTCGGTTCTTAGTAACTGCCCGAAGATTCCCCACGGGTATGGAATAGCGATCAATCCAACAATCGCTCCCCAGACCACTGCGTTTCTGAAAATTGCCGCTCCGGTTTCCTTCCAGTCGGTGAAAACCCTGTGACAGAAAAAAAGAAGGATCGGTGTCGCGGCAAGGGCATAGCGGAATCCGAAACTTGTGCCGCCGTAATTCGATGACGCGATCAGAAGGACGTAACCCCATCCTGCAAGTATTGCGAGTATGGCTGATATCGCTTCAAGCCTGATTTTGTTTCCGCGTTGAAGGGCAATTGAGATCGCACCGATCAGGCCGATAAGTAAAGCCGGTGTATAGAGGAAGACTCCCCGGACTCCGAATAATGCGGCCCCAATGTATGACCATCGTTCCCTGTTCAGCAATCCCGATTCATCGGGCCTGAGGACCTCGCCAAAGTAGCCTGGTGGTGCGGTGATATAGACATCCGACTGGATGTAGGTTGGCAGCCAGTTCCCGGTGATTCTCGAATTTAAAAAGAGGTGAGCCGCGACGGGAAGAAGTATCCCGATCAGAAATAAGAGGCTGTTGGATTTCCCCTGCACTGAGTAAAAGATCCCGATAAGCAGTGCCACAGCCAGGGGTCCGAAAAGGATTATTGCGATTCCACGTTCTCCTATTAAAAATGCTGTGATGGTTAATATCCCGAGAATTAAAGACGCAATAATCGCGATTGATCCTTCCTGGGGCTTAGGAACCCTCTGTGTGATGAAACGGAAATCGTGAATTACGAGGAGGAGGAAGAAAAATAAGACGAATGGAAGCGCGCCTGTGAAATCATTTACTCCGGCGAAACCAACCGCAATGCCCGCCCAGATTGTTTCCCACCATTTCAACCGGCCGCCAAGCCGGTACCGCATAACATAATAGAAAGCGATAAAAATTCCCGCTCCTGCTATCGTGTGATTGTTGAGGACAGTCGAATATGCAGGATAAAGGCTTCCGATAGCCAACGCCCAGAAAAGCCACCATCTTGCGCTGTTTGAGATATTTACAAGGTGAAGGGCACGGTAGAAATAAGTAAGAAGTAACGCGAGTGCCAGTACCGAAGTGGTTAGCGTAACAAAAGGATAAACAATGTCCTCGTTTGCCCTGTATGTAAGGTCATGCCCGGTAAGGAGTTTTACTACCGACCTTAAAACCGAGTAACTCACGGCGCCGACCGCGCTGATAAGAGGTGGTTTGGTTGAGTAGAAATGTTCCCGTAACAGGACTTTGTCGCCCGTGAACCATCCCCATTTTGTGTATTCAATTGCGAGTGTTCCCTGTTCGGCGAGACTCTCGACAGTCGCGATTCGTGCCTGGTCGTTCCAACTGTCCGCCCGGGATTTGGTGAGAATAAAATGTCCATCCCCGATCGGCGCAGGGAGCAGGTAGGCAGCGAATGTCAGGATAAAAATCCACCACAAACGCCGACGAAGGTTTTTGGGCTCAGGGGGAATGGCGTTATCGGTTGAGCCTGAAACAGAATTGACCTGATTTTTCTCGGTTTCATCCATTGGGTAGTTTACATACCGCGACTAATTCATCGCTGTATTCACCTGATTCTAACATCTCGACAATATCCAGACCTGATTTTAACAATAGCTTTTCGAGTGTGTCCCTGTCAAACAGGAGTAAATGATCCGCCGGGCCGACAGCTTCCCATTTCACTCCAAGATCGCGCGCGTATTCACACCCCAGATTCGGCGTTGCGATAATTATAATTCCATCGGGTTTAACCAGTCGCATAAGGTGTTTTACAAATTCAGTCGGGTTGGGAACATGCTCGATTACGTGCAGGGATGTTACGACATCAAAATGCTCATCAAGCCTGAATTTTTCGAGAGTCGTGTTTGTAATCTGGAGGGAGTGATGTTTCCGGCCATATCTGGATGAGTGCCAGCCAGGCTCGATTCCATGCACACTGAAACCAGCATCAAGTGCGGCAATCATGAACGCGC
>DAOVJF010000410.1 GCA_030673355.1 Planctomycetota bacterium
AACCTCACCGAGGAACCCTCTTATGAGTGAAAGAACATTCTGCATATGTTTGATCCCGTCACATGGGAATCCGGAGTGTAACCGTATAATGTTACAGGAAACCGGGGGTATTTAGCAATAGGGAAAAGGATATGCGGGATTGGAAATTTAAAAATAATCAGAAATCCGCTCTCGAAAGCTTAATTAACAAGTTAGAAGGATATAAAATTCATATCCTGATAAGGAAACGATGAAGTCTACAATCGCTCGATGAGTTTAATTTGTAACTATCCCTTCTTTGCCTCACGCCTGATTTTCGCCTGTTCGACCTCAAGCGCATAGCGGGTGATTTTATTTTTGTTGAGGTCTACCATGAATTCCTGCAATTGTTCAAGCGTGATTAAATCCTCATGGTACAGGGTCAAAGATTCTTCTATCACTCCTTTGAAGATCGGACGTTTCAGCTTGTGCGTGCCGTCATCGAGAATCAACAAGCCGATATCCCTGAAAATGTTGAAGGTGACATGATCTTTAAATTCACCGAACTGGGCATAGAATTCCTTTGAGAAAAGTTCAGGTTTATCTCCGGACGGCTGTTCGGCATCGGGAGTTTCAGGTGTTGTGTCGGTCATAACGTAAAATGCTCCGTTTATCTGGCGTAAAGCCAATTAATTATTGGGTGGTGTATTATACATCATTCTCGAGAAGCTTCCGGACCGGTTTGATCGCAAGTGGTATAAACATCAGCCCGAGAATTGCCAACGCCCATCCAATTTTATAACTCAAAGGGTCATACAGAAACCTGACAGTATGCCGACCCTCAGTTACCCAGATTCCCTTGATAATCCCGTTCGTCCTGCTTATTTCAGCCGGTTTACCATCGATCCATGCTCTCCAGCCCGGATAATAAGTATCGGAGAAAACAAGATATGTCCCTGAATCCGATTCAACATCCAGGATAACTTCATCAGATGTGTAGCTGACAAGATCGACCGTACCCGGTTCCGGCGGTTCCCAACCCGGCGGATCCGGTGCCCGGGAGATATCCACAACAACATCGACATTTACTATCGCGGTTTCAGCCGGATCGATTTCCCTGCTGAAATTAAAAGCATCCTCGGTTGAATCGACATTGAAAACATCCGATACGCAATACCACCTCGGCAGACAGTCCTGGTTTTCATAAATAACCATCTCATCATTGTAGACAATCAGCCATTTCTCATCGGGTAAATCTATCTCGCCGGGCGAAACAAAATATTTTACGTTTAAAAAATCCCAGAACGGTTCCTTGAATAATTCCATGTCATTCGGTGAGTCGATAACCTGGCGATTCCTGGTCATGGCCGGGTTTATCGACGCGAAATAATTTGAGTAATCACCCACGACCATCGGTATGAACCCGCCCATTTCCTGGAGTCCCAGAAGCGTTGTTGAATTCGCGGGCAGCATTTTTCTTTTGCGGTTCCTGAAAATCCTGAACGGACCCTCGGTTTCCATCCGGTCCTGTAAAAATTCGATCCCCGGTGTAGTCCAAATCGCACGGTTACGGGGCACCTGGATCATTATATGCGACTGATAAGGTATGAGATCGATAAGGGTGATTATCACTATCAGCGTATAGGTAATTCCTATGTTGATACGCCCCAGAGTGAATTGCCTTAACACCAGCGTGGCGATGAAAAGGATAAATATCCCGCTTATCATCTGGAAGGTGCGGCTGTGGTCGATCGATGTCACAGGATACAGGTCCAGCGAATAAATAATAATTACAAAAACCAGCCCGACAACCCCGGAAAGCAGCCAGAAATTAACTCTTTCCAATTTTTTTGACAGTCTCTCGTTTATTTTTAAATTCGAAACAAGATAGTTAAAGACATAACACGCGGTGATAATGACCGCTGTATTTGTAATAAAATGCGGTTTGATCGAGCTTATTCTCAGGCCCGGAAGGATGCTGGCGACCATAATAAATAGCTGGTTCCAGGCGATAAAAAGGCACCCGATCAGGAATAATATGCTAAAAAACCTCGCCCGGCGATTCCTGTACACAAGTGGAAAAAATAGTGCCGCGAACGCTGCCAGTATGCCCAAATATCCGTGAATGTAGGTTTTGACTATTATTTCAGGGTAGAATATTTCCCGATCTGAGATGTAATCACCCCACATTTTCGGGAAGAAGTACCTCATAAGCGTTACAGGCGAGTCCATCACCTCGAGCACGTTAGCGGATGCAAGCGCTTGCTGGTACTCGGGCGTAGTCCTCGGAGATTGTATATAGAATTCAACGGCGGGAAGGCTTTGCATCGCGCCGATCATCAGGGCAATTCCGAGCATGATTCCCAACGCAAGCGAACGTTTCCCCAGGGCTTTGATACCGTCGGACCTCGAGAACAGGATCCATGCGATGATTATGTAGATCGTGTAAATGACAAACTGCGGGTATCCGGTGATCGATAAAAGATAGAATGAAAATATAAAGCCGATGATTCCAACCTTGTCTTTCCTGTTTAACATCCGTTCAAGGAAGTACATTACCATTGGGAAATAAGCGCGGTCGGTTGCACTGATCCCACCCCACGGAATATACGCGCCCTGCAGCATGTACGCGATCGATCCAAACAGGGCAACTGGAGAATCAAGTTTTAATTCCCGTAAAAACAGGAAAAAGAAAATTCCCGCCATGAGGAAATGGAAGAAATAAATCACGCTCTGTGCGGTAACGGGTTCGAAAATTGCAGTCGGAATCAGCACGAGCGGGTTCAAAAGCCCGGTACATCGATTTGCGATAAACGGTGTCCCTGAAAACTGATCGATATTCCAGAGTGGGAAATCGCCGTTCCGGATACTTTCATGCATGTAATGTATAAACGGCCATGTCTGGAGGATGGGATCGCGGATAAAACTCTCAATACGGTCGTGTTCCTCCACCGATGTCACGTCCACCCACGGGTGATCGGCCTTGTATGACATCCCGAACGGTGCGGTCCTGCCGGAAATTATTCCCGAGAAAACCCACAGCGCGATAACAAGGATCAGCCCGATACAGAGGGTGCCGACCCATCGCCGATTTTTCACCTCGCGATTTCCCATGGAACAATTGTACTTGAATCTTCCCGCCTTTTCCTGTACGTAGATTGTTTTCTGGTGCTACAATACGACCCCGAATTCAATTTACCCGCCTGGTCGCGGGAGGTGGAACTAATGCCGTTTGTACCGCATACCGAAACCGATATCCGTAAAATGCTCGATG
>DAOVJF010000539.1 GCA_030673355.1 Planctomycetota bacterium
CGTGCTAAAGATGGTGCCTCCGGTTCTCAAGGAAGCGGGGCATGGATCGGGCGCGACAATGTGGGAGGTAACCCGCCAGATAAGCCTCCCGTACGGAATTCGCGGGATTGTCGGCGCGATGTTTATCGGGCTGGGACGCGCGATCGGCGAAACGATGGCGGTTACTTTTGTGATCGGCAACAGCCACGACATAAGCGCGTCGCTGTTCGCAGGCGGAAATTCAATCGCGTCGTCAATCGCGCTTGAATTCGGCGAGGCGATGAATGACCCGATGTTCAAATCGGTGCTGATCGAACTCGGGCTGATCCTGTTCGCGATCACTTTCATATTCCAGATAATCGCGCAGCTCTGGATCAACAAGCTGGGTAAACACGAGAGTTAGTAATGAAAACGAAATCACTTACAGCACGAAAAGCACTCGACCTGTTCGTCCGGATTCTATCACTTGTATTCGCGTTGATCGGAATCATTTTCCTGGTCTGGATCCTCTGGGATGTCGCACTAAAGGGATTCAGCGCGATGGATATCAATTTCTTCACAAGGCGCACCGCACCGCATATGATCGAGGGCGGCGGTATGGCGAACGCGATTCTCGGGACCTTTTACATCACGCTTCTCGCTATCCTGATCGGCGTACCCATGGGTCTCCTCGGCGGGGTGTACCTCTCTGAATTCGGACGCGAGCATCCGATCTCAACGACAGTCAGGTTCTTTTCGAATATCCTGATCGGCACACCATCGATTCTGATCGGTGTTTTTGTTTACGCTTTGCTGGTTGTACCGCTTGGAGGGTTTTCCGGATTCTCGGGAGCGGTGGCGCTCGCGATTATCATGCTGCCCGTGGTGGCGAGAACGTCCGAAGATATGCTTGCGCTGGTTCCGAACGAGCTCCGGGAATCGGCGCTGGCTCTTGGCTCCCCGCACTGGAAGATGATTACCCAGATAATTTTCCGTGCGGCGAGATCCGGTTTGATCACCGGAATTCTTCTCGCGATCGCGAGGGTTTCCGGAGAAACCGCGCCGCTTTTGTTTACGGCGTTCAATCACAACCATTTTACATGGCTCGCGGATTCGGGTCCGTTTAAATACATGTACGATATGACCGAAGCTACCCCAAACCTGACCGTGACAATTTTTCAGTATGCCCTTTCGCCATATGAAACGTGGAAAGGACAGGCATGGGCCGGATCATTGTTGATAACCGGAGCCATACTTGTGTTATCTGTAATCGCGAGGGTTGTCTTCTCCGATGAACAACGGGAGCGTGGATAGAAAAATGACTCAAACCTCGACAAATTCCGGTGTTCTGACCCGAAGGATCGATCTCGGGCGATCGAGCGATATACCCCTGGATGATTTCGATCGCATCCCGAGCAAAATTGTCGTGAATAAATTAAATTTTTTCTACGGAAATCACCAGGTTCTTCACGATAACGATATCGAAATCAAACAGAATCGTGTCACCGCGATCATCGGACCGTCCGGCTGCGGAAAATCAACCCACATACGCGTGTTTAACCGCATTTACGAACTTTACCGCGATCAAAAAGCCGATGGAAGTGTCCTGATCGATGGGGAAAATATCCTCTCGCCGTCGACCGACCTGCTTAAGCTGAGGAAAAAGGTCGGGATGATCTTTCAGAAGCCGACAACATTCCCGATGAGTATTTTTGAAAATGTGGCTTATGGATTAAAATTACATTATAAGATCTCCAAAGGCGAGATATCGGATCGGGTCGAGACTGCTTTGAAAAGCGCCGCGCTCTGGGATGAAGTCAAGAACCAGATGAACAAATCGGGACTTGCGTTATCCGGGGGACAGAAACAGAGATTGTGTATCGCGCGCGCGATCGCTACCGAACCGGAAGTTATTTTGATGGACGAGCCGTGCAGCGCGCTCGATCCGGGGGCGACTTCGAAAATAGAAGAGCTGATCATGATTCTCAGGAACAAATACACAATCGCGCTTGTCACCCATAACATGCAGCAGGCGGCGCGGGTGTCGGACTATACCGCCTTCTTTTATAAGGGCGAGATCGTGGAGTTCGATCGTACAAAGCAGTTGTTCACGAAGCCGTCGATGAAACAGACAGAGGATTACATTACAGGAAAATTCGGATGACGATTACGAAAGCAACAATATAA
>DAOVJF010000075.1 GCA_030673355.1 Planctomycetota bacterium
AATATCACAAAAAAAACGGAGGAGGAAAAAACAAGGGAAACATCAAAAAACCAGGGATAACGGCTGGAAGCGGTCGGCACCCGGGTACTGAAACAAGAGGCGTCCGGGGTTACATGGTATCGAAAGCGGAATCGGTGATTACGCCGGTTTCGATTAAAATAATAGCGGCATCGATCATTTCCGCGATCCAGGTTTCTTCTTCCAGATCGAGACGATCGTTAAGCGCTTCAAGTGCATCGGTTTTCGATTCTTCAAGGTCGGCGCCGTATGTAATGTTGCCAAGGCTCCATACAGCGGCTTCGCGGACATAACGATCTTCGTTTTCGAGCATGGAAATAAGGGCGGTAACGCTCGCATCCTCCGATATTTTCCCG
Organism: Planctomycetota bacterium; assembly: GCA_030673355.1. Lineage (GTDB taxonomy): Bacteria > JAJVIF01 > JAJVIF01 > JAPKYR01 > JAPKYR01 > JAPKYR01. The sequence goes on from DAOVJF010000075.1 coordinate 375, forward strand.
AGGGCATAACATGCGATCATGGTTTCGTTTTCAAGCTCATCCAAAAGAATGGGGATAAATGTCGCAAGCCCTGTTTCACCCATCGCCCATAGCACGCTTCGTGTCTGACCGTCATTTCCCTCTTCTATACTCATCTCATAGATTGCCTCAAAGCCTTCTATTAAAGTTGCGTCGTCGAAAGTGCCGTCCGACCAGTCGACCGGTTCCGGCTGGGCGAGTAGGAAGATCAGATTGTCGAGTTTTTCTGAATCGATGGCAAGTGCAGTCGATGGGATCGCGATCAGGAAAATTATTATCAGTAAGATGTATTTGAATTTCATTTTTTCACCTTTATAAATCATGGGAACGGATAGTTATTCTTGTACTCCTGGAGCCACAAGCCCGCGTACGCTGCCTGCCTGTCCGTCAGGTTATAATTCCCGATAGCTTTGCCGGGGCACGAATACCACATGAGGTTCCAGGGGTTGGTGGCATGCGCCCCTGGATTCTGAGCGTAACAGGCGTTGATATCGCAGAACAGGACAGGGATTTCAGGCGGCGTATTACACCATGTATTGTTTGCCTGGCACGATGTGCCATCATCCAGAATTAAATTTTTATTGGTATCAAGAAGGTAAACATCCCAGAAATGACCCATCGCGTGCCCGCATTCATGCGCGAGAACGACAGGCATCTCTTCCGCACCGGTCCCCCGCGCATCTTTGCCCATAACGATAAAGATATTTTCCGTATTGTGATAAATCCCAGGGCAATACGCATTGCAGTACGCCTTGTGAGAATTGCCATCGACCGAGCCGACGTAATAGTTGCTGATACTGTGCGGGGTCTGGGCTTTACCATGGCCGTCATGCATGTCAAGCGCTTCCCCGCCATTGATCTGTATATATTCAGGATTTCCGACCCACAGGAAACCGGTCGGATTTTCCAGGATAAAATTGACGCCATACCTGTTCCAGAAGGTATTGCAGTCGTTGAAATCCTTTGTCGCGGTCGCCCATGAGTACACCGCGCCCGATCCGCTTGCATTCTCAGCGACACACCACAATGCCATCCCGACATTCCTTAGTTTCGGATACCCGGTGTCTTCGGCATAACCGAGCGATTTTCCGGCCTCGTTGCTTGTCCAGATCCTGTAATGGATCGGATTTTCAGGACCGCTGTACCGTGGATTCGGATCGATCCAGTTACCCACACCCTGCGGCGCCGATTTAATCGGCACCCAGACCCAGCCGCCTGAGTCCGTACTGAAATCGCGCCGCTCGATGTCGTACCACTCCACAAGCTCACTTTCGAGGAGGTCCCATGTCAGTTCGATCCTTCGGTCATACATAGTCGGATCGGCATCGGACGCATTGAACACCTCGACATTCGGCGGAATCGCAAATCCAACCGGCAGCCTGACAATTTTATACGCGGTAAGATCGAGGTAATCGGGGGAGGAATTATCCTCGACATCCCTGACGCCAATCAGGCACTGGTAAAATCCGTCCCCAGCCAATTTTTCATTCGAAACCGTTATCTCGAAAGTCGCGTACCCGTCACCGGTCGATTTATAACTCGTCGATTTCTGTCCATCCCACAATTCGGGACATTCGACGGATGGCACGTAATGCGACAATTTCCCCTGGTAATCGTACACATCGACCGTAAGTAATGTTTCACCGCCGCTCGATGTAAGTCCCAGTCCGACCGGATTCTGGTTTGCATCGAGTTTCCATGGCTCGGGGCAGTTCGCCTCCATGGGGAAATCCGTCTGCGGATCCGTAACCGGATTATTGTATGGCATTGCCCACGACGCATCGACCGCGTAACCCAGCACAAAATATCCCGCCGGTTTATAAATCTCATATTCACTGGTTACAGCGTTCCCGGCATACAGAGCGTTGCGAAGGTTGCCCGATCCCGAAGTCGCATGGCGCATGAATCCATTCAGGGTTGTATCGGGGTACATCTGGGTCGCAAGTTTCCCGTGGATGTATTCCTGGAATCCACCCGGGCTCTGCCCGAAAGTGGTCACGTTGTAAAGAGTTGTATGCCCGTCAGCGTTGACTAATTCACTGTTACCGAGGAACATATCGGACGTAAGCAATCCGGACGCGGGAAACCAGCGCGAGCCGATCGTCATGATAATTCCACGAACATCGAATACTGTGAAGACAGGATTGTTAAGGGGATGAGTAAACTCAAGGCTGACAAGGATCGTATTATTCGGAGTCCCGCTGAGTCCCTTGACCTTCACACAATTCGTACATGGCGCCTTTTCGAGCAGGTTAAGGATATTGAGGTGAATCGATGTCTCGCGAAGGGGAAATATCTCGGCTTCCAGTGAATCGGGATCGATCCCGATACCGTAATATCCCATGAGGAAACGGTTGGTATTACCCAAGCGATTTCCCGATAGCTGGATACCCGATGATTCGTCTGGAACGACAGGATTAGGGCCGGTTGAATGGCCCGAACAACCCAAACTTAACAATAAAACCAGGAGCACGCAAAAAAGCGGTAGGTAACGCAAAACAAAACACCTCACATGTTAATGCCAGACGTGGTATATAAAATAGTCCGATAAATTGTCATGGATAATGTCAAACCTTACTAAAACCTTTGCCGATCCCTTTAAAACAATGGACCGTAATATTATAGATGCTATTTAACTATTGTCAAATTTTATCCTGCATGTGAATCAACAGGATCAGGGAAATATTTTTAATCCAATTAACGCATATTCATATGAAAATTCACACATGGATATCCAGACGTTAATTCTGGAGGGTGAATCCAACCATGAAAAATTCCACACTTATACCTGTACTTGCCGCAGTCATGATATTCGTAAATGGCATGCCCGGCGCGAGTGCAAATCAGGGAATGCCATCGTTTGAGCTGCTGCCTGTCGAATACATTGAGGAAATCGGCAACACGGAATTCGCATATGTCTGGTCGCTATATGTAGTTATTTTGGATGATTCCGACCCGCCGGCTCCTGTCACAGCGGAAATTTCGTATATCCCGGAACGCGGTGAGCTAACTGCCGACGTGAGTTACGATAATCAATCGTTCCACCATGATTTCGAGTCCCCCGATCCGTTCCTCGAATTTGCCGATTTCATTGGTGAGCGACCCGACATTTTTTTCGATGGTCCCGAATTTGATGTCGCGACGGACATGCTCGGCTGGCGCACTCACATGATGAGGGAGGATATCGATGAATTCTTCAAATTCCAGGTAAGGCCGTACGATGCCGAACCGATGCAGTATTTCTCTATACTGAAATGGATCGATGAGGATTCACCGGATGGAATAGACGAAGCGATAGAAATGATAAAATCGCTGTTTGTGGAAGAGCTTCTGGAGCATGTACCAACGGAGTAACATCCTCCTCTACCTTACGGTCAGGAGTTGAATATAAAAAAGCCCCTCGGATTGAGGGGTTCTTTAATTTCTATTCGGTACTTAATTTCAGAATCCTGTCACATGAGGCCCCGGGCCATCATCGCATCCGCGACCTTCATGTAACCGGCGATATTCGCGCCCACTCGAGTTTGCCGGCTAAACCATGTCAAAAATTTCACCAGGTGCCGTACGGATTGTATTTGACCAGGAAGACATCAGTCAATCCATTGGAGGAGTGAATATCAGTCCCGCTACTGGTATCGAAGTCGACAACACCGTTGAAATCTCCGACCACATAAGAGTTACCCGGGCTATCCGCAACCACACCGGTGCCGTAATCATGTCCCGAACTTCCCCAGGTTTGTGCCCACTGGAAATTACCGGATGAATCGAACTTGCTCAGGAAAACGTCATCCCCGCCACCGGATGTGTGGTTATCCACACCATCGCCTGGATCGAAATCGCATATCTCACGGAATTTGCCAGTGACAAACACATTGGATGAGCCATCAACGGCAACCTCTTGTGAGAAATCGGTCAGTACTCCACCCCAAGAATTGGACCACTGGAAGATTCCCGATGAGTCCAACTGGATGAGGAAGGCATCCCCGGCGCCTTCTGAGATATGGACATTTGATCCTTCAGTCGGGTCGAGGTCCGCCCAGAACCTGAAAGAACCGACAACCAACACATTGTTGAAACCGTCCACAGTAATTCCATTACCAAAATCATCTTCCTGACCTCCCCATGTGTACGCTCTCAGGAATGAGCCGGATGCATCAAACACGCTGAGGAAGACATCGGCGCCGCCTTTTGTGGTATGGATGATAGTGCCGCCGGGAGTCGGATCGAAGTCCACCGATTCCTTGAAATATCCTGTGACATAGACCTGACCGGAGCTGTCGGCTGCCACCGACGAGCCAGAATCCATGTTGCCCCCACCCCAGGTATGCGCCCACTGAAATGCGCCCGAGGAATTGAATTTGACCAGGTATATATCCCCGGAACCATTCGAATTATGAGTATCCGTTCCCCCGCCCGGATCGAAATCAACAGTACCCTCAAAATTTCCGGTGACATAAACCCCACCGGAACCGTCGACTGCAACTGAAAAGCCACTATCCGAAACTGCTCCTCCCCAGGTTTTCGCCCACTGAAAATTGCCCGATGAATCGAACTTGCTCAGGAAAATATCCCCCACACCAAACGCCATATGTACATCGGAACCAGTACCAGGATCGAAATCAACATTGCTCATATAAAATCCAGTGACATATATATTTCCCCCATCATCGACCGCGATTTTAAAACCGCTTTCAGATTCACCGCCTCCCCAGACACGAACCCATTGAAAATCTCCCGTTGCATTAAAGCAACTGAGGAAGACATCCGCAGTAGGCTCATCCTTTATGTTTTTCTGGCTAATACGTTGCTCAACACCTGGTCCCGGGTCAAAATCCACCGTGCCGGCGTAGGAACCTGTGGCATAAATATTACCTGAGGAACTGATGGCAACGTCGTAGCAGGATTCACCCAGACTGCCGCCCCAGGTTTGAGCCCAGCCGAACTCCTTAACATATAAATAGATTGTATTGTAAGCCGTCAGGTCCAGGAAAGCAGGAGATGTTGCATTTGCGTTATCCTCTACACTGATCAGGCACCGGTAATAGCCGCCCGACGTAAGCTTACTATTACTTACAGTAACTTCGTACCTTGAATACCCGCCTCCACTGGAAGTGAAAACAGCTTCCTCAGTCCCATTGAAAAGTTCAGGGCATTCTACCAATGGTGCCGCATGAGACCCCATCCCCTGCCAGTCGTAGACATCGATGACGAGCTTTGTCTGGCCGCCCTCATTGGTCAGGCCGTCGCCTATGGGTTCCTCCAGCACGGTTAACTTCCAGGGCTCCAGGCAGTTAGCCGTAACTGGAAAATCAGCCATGGGGTCGGTTACCGGATCGGCGGTCGGAATGTCCCACGACGCATCGACCGCATAGCCAAGGACAAATGGTCCGGAAGGCAGTGCAAGGCTGTACATTTGAGTTACCGAATCTGCCGGGTACAGTGCGTTTCGTGTGTTTGAAGGACTATCGGTAATGTGACGGATAAACCCGTTTAAATCGGCATTCGGGATAGACGGTGTTGCGAATTTTCCCTTGTAGTATGTCAAAAATTCTCCGGCCTGCCCGAGTGTCGAACCGTTATAAAGTTGCGTATATCCCTCAGCGTTGAGTAATTCTCCATTACCTATCGATGAATTCGACATCGTCAATCCCGATGCCGGGAAAACCTGGCTCCCGTTAAACATCATGATCCCCCGGACATCGAATATCGTGAATTTCAGATCATCAAACGGGTGAGTGATCATGATGTCAATATCCAGAATTCCGGGTGCTGGTTTATTTATCCCGACTAACTTGAAGCAGTCGGTGCATATTCCGGTTTCAAGGAGTTTGAGGATATTGAGATGTAGTGCACCCAGACGCACAGGTACCATTTCCGCTTGGATATCATCCGGATCAGATGCATCGATATGGATCAGATAGTAATCGAGAAGCATATGATTCAAAGAATCTGATGAACCACTATTCTCTATCATTGCAGCCGGGGACGGCTCAGGGTCATCAGGCATTACAGGATTGGATGAATCACCAGAACCTGAACAACCGCTTATAAAAGAAGCAAAAAGCAAAACAGGAATCCAAATTTGAAAAACCGATTTCATGATCGAACCTCCGGTGAAATTTGTACGGGTAAAGTGTAATTCAATATCGGGTGCGAGTACAGTGATATCATGAAAAAACCAAAAAACATCTGATATGCAAATTTTGGCGAACAACCACCGGTCTGGCGATTAAAGTCACCTTAAACCATTATACCTTATACCTAGAGGGGTCGCTCCGCGATGCGACATATATAAACCCCATAAATATTATATATGATCATTCACTCTTTCCATAATATAATTTCATCAAAACCCAGCCAGATGCGTTGACTAAAATATCGGCATAGAGTAAATTTGAAATATACTTTATCAGGCTCCCAGGCTGGAGGTTACCCGGTGCGTTTAATTCAACTTTCCCTGATTTTATTTGCCCTGATCGTTCATTGTGCATGTACATCGAAAAACCCGGTAGTACCCGGTCAAACAAGCGACCAGGATTCGAGTGGCAGCTCCGTCACTCCTGCCAACGGGCCAATTTTTCAGACAAATGAATCAGCTCACACATACCTTGGGTACTTCGATATCACGATCGATAAAGAAACAGGTTCCAGTGAAGTAGTCCCTTTAAGGTTAACCAATGTACATCTTAATGCGAGGAAGTTCCTTGAGGAATATCCATGTCCGACATGCCTGGTGATATCCGGACTGTACGAGGTGGGCCAGAATGAATGGCTGATCGATGTTCAGTTAATACACCCGTTTTTCGGCCTGGATATTTATTCGGCGTTCGACCTTCGCCTGATAATGATGTTCGACCCAACCTTCACTTTCCCGGGATCCGGCCTTACATACCCGGACCCGGTTATTCAAAGCGGCGGCGCTCTTTTAAATGCCGATGGCTACACTACATTGTTCAATCCCCTGGATTACCCGCCCGGCGGCTCGGATTGGATCGGGTGGGAGTACCAGAAGGGAAAATTTGCAACCTTCGATCCCCCATCATCGACACTAAATCCTTATAAAGATTACTTTAAAGACCAGCCCCGCAGGTTTTTCGGCTGCACGACCGCCGACATCCAGACTTTCAACATGCGCTTACCGGACGAAAGCCCCCTCCATTTCGGGTACGTCATTGACGTATGCTGGGAGCCGGCTTTAATCGAAAATCCATCGGGACCCGATGATTTCCCTTTAAACGCCAATCGTCCGGAACCATTTTTTGTTGTTTATCATGTCCAGATGAACACGCTCTGGTCCGATCCGGCTTCCGGCGGAGGCGGGGGCGTACTGCAATTTCTCTTGAAAGTATACGATCACCAGGACCCCAAACCGGTCGACGATGGAGGGACTGTTGCCGGGTTCAGGTGGGAAATACCGGGAATGGTCGACTGGTCAGGCCTCGATCCTGTCGGGAGTATTTCGGGAACCGATTCTATAGGTAACTACACAGCTTACAATTTCAATACAGCACCTGTTCCGGATACGCATGGGCAACACAAGATGCTGTTCGGAATTTTTGATATTGAGGCGGGGATTTCCGGGAAACCGGAATCAACCTATATTATAACGCAGGTTACGGTCAATGCGGGCCAATCGTGCTGGTCCCCCGGTGACATGCTTTCGGACTACACTTCAGAAGTTCTGCAATCACATCTTTCAAATACAAAGGCTTCATTTATTGACAGCGACGGCATCTACCATCTTTTCTACACAGACCCCGACTGGCGACCTCATCATCTGACATACGAGGGAACAGTGCTTGAAGATTTTATTATTCTGCCGGATGTAGAAGTTTTTAATCTTACCGCGAGGCAGGACGCTTATGGTGGTATCCATCTCCTGTATGGCGACAAGCCCTTAATTAGGGGGGGGCATATCGTTTACCGCTACATTGATCAAAGCGGTGAAATAAGCGACCCGGAGAATTTAACTTCTTCAAATCACATGAAACAGTATCAACAGACCCTGACTCTTGCCAGTGATGGAACAATGCTTGCGGTATGGATGAATACACTTTCCTGGCCTGTCAGGCACCTATGTGCGTCCTGGTTCAATGGGACTAACTGGTCTCCGGAAATGATATTAAAGACAACATATCTCCCGTTAAGCTGGATAACTCCAACTGTTGTTGCCGACTCAAATAACGTTTTCCATATTGTACACAGGGATGGTGAGCCCTCAGACCTTTTTTACATGCAGTTCGACCAGGGAGCCGTAATCCTGGATGAGTTAATTGTTGGGGAAATTGGGGATTCTAATTCACCAATGCTGACAATAGATGGGTCGGATCGCATGTATTTAGTTTTTGGAGATACTCGGTTTGGTGCTACCAGGGGATTTTTTATGATGCGGGATCCATATACGGGGATCTGGACAGATGACATTGACCTGGTTGGGTTCTATCATAATAGCAACCGTTTCAGAATAGAAATTCTCCCCGATACAAGAATTGCAATAATATGGACCGATTACCGCGACAACACGCGTGGGCTATATTCGAAAGTATTCGACCCATTTCTCAGCGAGGAAGAAATCCAGGCAATTCCCGATGATGAAATAGATGCCCCGTTCAATGGTCCAAAGAACATGACACGCATGTGCATGGGAGCTGATGGCACCCTTCATCTGGCATGGAGCGATCGCAGGTCCGGCGACCACGAGCAGTTGTATTATTCAAACTGTACTCCTTAAAACTTAACTGAAAATTTGTAAAAAAAATCCCCTCAGATTGAGGGGTTTTTTAATTTCCATAAGAGTTATTTCAGAGGTTTATCACACAAGGCCCTGGGCCATCATCGCATCCGCGACTTTCATGAAGCCGGCGATGTTCGC
>DAOVJF010000084.1 GCA_030673355.1 Planctomycetota bacterium
AATCCCGTAGCGCAGGACGCCGGCCTGCTGTACCGCGGACGGCCCGTCCGCATGGAAAGCGGTATCGGGAAACTTAATCCCTTGTACGATTTCAGTCTTACTACTTTTTCAACAGCCCCGTGAGGGAGGGCTCAGTTTTAGTAATATCAGCCGCAGTGCTCTAAAATTCCATCTCGTAGACATACATGCCGTCTTCAAGTTTGCTATTAACCTTCAGGCCGCTGTTGTTGAAAACGGATTGCATCGCCTTGTTCTGGGGGAGGGTTTCAGCTACAAAACCGGCTATTCCGCTTCGCCTTGCGATATTTGTCAGATGCTTGAGAAGGTAAGTGGCGATTTTCTTCCCCTGCCACCCGTCCCTGACAAGGAACGCCACCTCGGCCCTGTTTATTTTGGGATCGAGATAGTATCCGCCCATCGCGATTATATCTTCGCCGTGCGCTTCGGGAACAGTGCCAACTATCGTCACCTCGTTACGATGATCGATAAACACGAAATCATGAATCTGCTTTTCTTGAATCCTTTTCAACTTTTGCATGAATCGTAAATATACGCTCTCTTCAGAAAGGGTATAGAACATATCTTTAATACGTTCCGGATCGGTGGGATGAATCGGCCTGAAGTTGATCAGGATTCCATCGTCCTGCAGCATCGATCCCCGTAATTCAGGTGAACCGATATTAAACCGTCCTTCAATGTTCGACATTCCCTCGTGCAGAAGTTTCGCCTCGATCGCTTCGCTCAGGAGGTTTACCCTGTAGTCCGGGTGGGCGATACTGATTAACCCCAGTGCCCGTTCCTGGATGCTTTTACCGTGGAGGTATGCGACTCCGTATTCTGTGACTACGTAATGCACATCCCCGCGCGGGGTCACTATGCCGGCACCCGGACTGAGCCTGGTGACTATGCGTGAGATGGTTCCGTTACTCGCGGTCGATGGAAGCGCGATTATCGCCTTGCCACCGGGTGACCTCGCGGCGCCGCGGTTAAAATCCACCTGGCCGCCGATACCGGAATAAAATTCATCACCGAGTGAATCGGCACAAATCTGTCCGGTTAGGTCGACTTCGAGAGCTGAATTGACCGCGACCTGCTTATTCTGTTTGCCGATTACTAATGGATCGTTAACATATTCGGTCGGTCGAAACGAAAATACCGGATTGTTGTCTATATAATCGTAAAGCCTTTGTGTACCCATGCAGAAGCTGGCGACAACTTTCCCGCGGTCCGTTGATTTATGGGTCCCGGTTATCGCACCCGACTCAATAAGGTCGATAATGCTGTCGGTGAAAGTTTCGGTGTGGACCCCAAGGTCCTGCTTGCCTTTCAGGAATCCCAGCACCGACTGGGATACGCTTCCGATCCCAAGTTCGATAGTGGACCCATTCTCAATAAGAGCCGCGACGTTCTCCCCGATCTGCCTTGTAACCTCCGTTGTTTCGGGGGGTTGTATTTCAAGCAGCGGAAGGTCGATAGGCACAAGGTAGTCCATATCATGTACATGGATAAAACTGTCGCCGAGGGTTCTGGGCATGTTCGGATTGACCTGGGCAATCACAAGAGACGCGTTTTCGGCGGCGCTTCTGACAATATCCACTGATATCCCCAGGCTGCATATCCCGCGGTCATCCGGCGGTGTGACCTGAATCAGAGCGGCATCGAGTGGGAGCTGCCCTGAGCTGAAAAGCCGAGGGATGTCTGATAGGGAGATCGGTGTATAATCGCCCAGACCTTCCCTGATCAAACCCCTGGTATTTTCAGATATAAAGAAGCTGTTGATCCGGAAATTTTCAGTGAGTGCCTCGTCGGCATAAGGGGCATCGCCTTTGGTCAGCAGATGAACGATCTTGGTATCGGCCAGTTCCCCGGCCCGGTCGGTCAGTGCGATCACCAATGCAAGAGGCTGCGCGCAACCGGTTCCGATAAATACCCTGTTGCCCGGCTGGATGTGCGATATCGCTTCTGATGCGGTCGCGACCATACTGCTGTACTGATTTTGCCAGTCGGGATCGTAGATGCCTTTAGACCGCTCATTCATTTTTCTTGTCCGCTCCTGACAGAATGATCCTGGCATCCACCACGATCGGCATTGAACCTACCTCGCCGACCAGGAATGGATTGATATCCAGCTCGGCTATTTGAGGGAAATCGGTAACGAGCTGGCTGATATGCTGCAGGCCGTTAGCAACCGCGTGGAGATCGATGCTTCCCTGTCCCCGGCGTTCGATGAGCATCGAATACGATCGGGACCCCAAAAGCATCTGAATCGCTTCATCCTCGGTTATTGGCGCGAGGTGGAAGGTAATGTCCTCCAGTACTTCCACGAATATACCCCCTAACCCAAACATGAGCATCGGTCCGAATTCCGGATCGGTTCTCATCCCGATGATCACTCCGAGTCCAGGGGGACACATTTGTTCTACATATACGCCTTCAACTCTCGCGTTTGCCGCGCGCCTGTTAACACGAGAAATCATCAGCTCGAAAGTATCCCGAACACCTTCGGCGGTGGCGATGTTTAATTTCACTCCCCCGACCTGAGATTTATGGATGATATCGTAGGATGCGATTTTCATCGCCACCGGATAACCGATCTTCTCCGCAACCTCAACCGCCTCTTCCGGGTTGCCCGTTATAAATCCTTCGGGTACGTTGAAGTCGTACGCGCGGAGAATTTCCTTGGCCTGGACCTCGCTGATTTCCCGATGGCCTCTTTTCAAATGTCGCGAGATAACCCGTTCAACCCGTCGGCGATGAACCGGGAACCGTGTAACAACCCGTGGCGGCTGACGTTTCCAGGCTGCATAATCAACCATGGCCTTCATCGCTTCAACCGCTTTCTCAGGAACGTTGAACCAGGGGATGTTGCTGGCTGCCAGCTCCTCTCGTCCCGGTAGAACATCCTTTCCGCCCATGAAAGCCGCTAGGACCGGTTTATTTCCATTAATACAACCTGCGATAGCCTTAGCGGTTTCAGCGGGCTGCGACAACCCCTGGGGGGCCAGCACTACTATCAGGGCATCTACCAGATCATCTTCCAGGGTTGCTCTAACCGCTGTTGAGTATTGATCGGGATCGGCAAAAGCGTTCAGATCGATTGGATTTGAAAGGCCAACGGCCTCCGGTAGTTTCTCACTCAAGGCTTTCATTGTTTCAGTGGAGAGTTTAGCTACCTGCATGCCCGATTCCACTATTGCGTCTACCGCCATGATTCCGGGACCGCCGGCATTGGTTATTACCGCGATCCGGTCCCCATCGGGTAACGGCTGCAATCCCAGGGCAACGGCGTAATCGAGGAGTGTCTCAAAAGTTTTTGCCCTGATAACACCCGATCGTTTCAGGGCGGCACCATAGCCGATGTCGGTCCCGGACAACTCGCCAGTATGTCTGGTCGCCACTTTTTCCCCGGCTTCCGTAGTCCCCACTTTTAAAATTATAACGGGCTTGACCGATGCGGCGGCTTCGGCAGCTTTGACGAATTCATCGCCATTTGTAATCGTCTCAAGGTATGCAACGATTACTTTTGTCTGGTCATCGGATGTGAAAGCTTTAAGGAAATGGACCTCGTTCAGATCCGCTTTATTACCCATACTTACAAACTTCGCGATGCCGAGATGTCGGCGTGCGGCCCAGTCGATTATCGCGGTACAAAGGGTGCCTGATTGAGAAAGAATTGATATTCCACCGCTAAGGGGCATGTGCGAGGAATATGAAGCGTTGAAATTATGCTCGGTGTTAATCAGCCCCATTGAGTTCGGACCGAGCATGCGTACCCCGGCTGTTTTGCAGATTTGCGCAATCTCTTTCTCCAGCTCCGCGCCTTCGATGCTGACCTCCTTAAACCCGGCACCAATTATGATAACCGCATGGGCACCGGCCTTTATCGAGCTTTGGACCGCCTCTTTAACCTCTCCAGCCGGAACAGCAATAAAACTATGGTCGATTTTCTTTCCATACGTTTTGAGATCGGGATAACACTTAAGATTCTGGAGTGAATCCGCATTTGGGTTTATCGGGACTATCTCACCCTTGAATCCACCTTCTATCAGATTACGAAGAACTTCATAACCTATCTTCCCCGGGGTTCTCGACGCACCGATAACAGCTACACTTTGTGGATAAAGAAGGGATTCCAGCATTTTTACCACCTTGGGAATGAAGGTAATTTCATCAACCCACAGGTTCGCAGTCTCAATTCCGGCATTGGCATATATAAATGCCTTTCCAGAACCGAGATGTCAAGGAAAATCACTATTATTTCCATGTGTTCAGTCTGCTGATTTAATTTTATAAATCGAATTAACGGCTTTCTTTTATGGATAATCGTCAATGGCCGGTATCGCCGGATTACCAGTCTCCGGATTCGGGTCTTGTTACCGATGGTGCAGGTTTGGATTCAACCGCATGTTTTATCCCATGCAACATCTTCAGAAACACAAAACGGTGCAGGGGGAGAACGGAAAACCAGTACATCAACCCGGCAAGTCCTCTTGGTTTGAACCTGGCGGTTGAAACCAGCCTGGTTGGTGTGGGGTTACCCTCTCCCTGAATTATATCAAATTCCAGATCGGCATCGCCTGGAAGCGCCATTTCCGCCCGCAACACAAGACGTTTTGCCGGCTCAACTTCGATCACACGCCAGAAATCAATCGCATCGCCGTACGCGACATGCTTTGAATCCTTTCGTCCGCGTCTAAGACCGGGTCCTCCGATAACCTGGTCCATGATTCCACGTAAAGCCCACAGCCAGTCAGCCCCGTAGTAACCGTGTTCCCCGCCAATACAGGAGATCTCTTTGTAAACTTCCTCCGGTGTGGCATCGATATCGATTTGATATACATTTGTAAAATTTGTTCCACCGGACCAATCGGGGTCACCGGGCATAACTCCGGCGTCCGACCATGCGGTCTCAATGTAATTCGAGCTGATCCTGACGTCGGCCGCCGCTATCGACTCCCGGATATTAAGTAGCTCCTGGGGCATTAGTTTTACAGCGTCATCGTTCCGGCAGATAACCTGGTTCCTGACTCCTTCGCTCAATGGTAGGGCAATTCTGTGGCTGATTGGGGTGATTAACTGAATCCACCATGCCGCAAGACGGGGGGAAATTGCAGGAACAGGTATGATAAGGCGATTGCCCAGACCGTGAGCTTCCGCCATTACCTGCATCATCTCCCGGTATGACATCACGTCCGGGCCGCCGATATCCAGTATCTTTCCGATTGTTTCCGGTGTTCTCAGACAATCAATCAGGTAATTAAGGACATTACGAACTGAAATTGGTTGCTGGAGAGTATTAATTGCCAGGGGTGGGGTAATTACCGGCAGCCGTTCAACCAGGTAGCGTAATATCTCGTACGATGCCGAACCGGAACCGATTATCATCGCGGCGCGAAGCACGGTCACCGGAACCGGGCCGGATGCCAGTTCCTCCTCCACCTCGCGTCTCGATGACAGGTGTTCACTTAATCCCTCCCCGGTTTCACCGAGCCCACCGAGATAAATAATCCTGCCAACCCCGGCTTCCCGGGCCGCCCTTGCAAAAATGCCCGCCAGGTACCGATCGTGCTTCCGGTATTCCGGACCGGCTGAAACCATCGAATGGATCAGGTAATATGCCGCACCGCATCCTCTCATAGACTCAACCAGGCGCTTGAAATCCCCTGCATCACCGCCGATTATATCCACACGCGGATGTTCCGCCCAGGGACGAGCCGACAGCTTGCGAGGATTTCGCACCAGGCACCGGACAAAATATCCTGAATCAAGCAGGCGGGGAGCCAGGCGTCCCCCTATGTAACCCGTGGCTCCCGTTAACAGAACATGATCCGGTTGATTTATTTGTACCTGCTCCATCGGTCGACTCAACCCCAGTACGGCGGTAAGCTGGCGTTTACTTAATAATACACGAATTGATTGAATTTGGGCTATAAACCTTCGATGATTTTTCCAAATAGTTCCCGGAACCAGCGGTCGCTTTCGCGAATGCTCCTGCGTTTAATTGCTTCGTAGCCCTTGAGAAGTTGATGCCCTTTCTCCGTTAATCGCGAACCGCCCCCGGCTACCCCGCCTACCGAACGGTCCAGGAGTGGAAATCCCAACCGTTCTTCCGCCCTTTTTATATCTCCCCATGCATGACGATACGAAGTTCCCTCCTCCTTCGCAGCCCTCGAGAGGCTCCCAAGGTGATCGATCCCGTAAAGCAGCCTTGCCAGACCTTCACCGAAAACGACTTTTCCATCCCTTCTCAACCAGATTTTGGTCCTTAACGATATCCGGCTACTCGTGAGGTACTTGTGCTGTGCTTTAAATACTTCTATAACACCTTTCGAAACATCCGGCGAAAGTTCAAGTCCGGAAATTACCTTCCCCCATTTATTCCTGTTCCCATTGTGACCGAGGATGATATCGGAACATTTCCTGAGCCTGTCTGCATCGTGACGGCGGTCGCCCTCCTCCCGATCGAGAAAAATCACCACATCGGCATCGAGTTTGCCCACAAGACGATTCGATTCGACAACACAATGATCGAAACTGGCTTCCTGCCTGCTGATAAAATCAAGGGCCTTATCGGCAGATGTGAAATAATTGGCAGGACCTGTTTTTCTCCTGGGGTTGTGGCCGATTTTCAGGAACTCGGAATTCGGCAGGATTTCCATTAAATTCCCGACAAGGGTAGTCTTTCCGACCCCCGACTGTGCTCCGGCTATTAGCCAGGTTTTCATTTAAAACACCCTAGCTGGCAGCCATAAATTCTGATATCAAGGTGATTCATCAAGTTACCAATCAAACCCCGTTCGATATTCAGACGTCGGGCAATTACAAAAGCGTTTGGGCATGAAATCCGTCCACCGGCATGAAGACTGTCCCGTTCACAGACAACCTTGTCATCCGGCCAGTCAACGGTAACATCGGCGCCATCGGATGTACCCAGCCATTCCAACGAAACCCCCTCGTCATCGAAAAATTTCACAAGTGAGTTTCTTTGCTCATCTGTGGGATTGTTCAAGAAAATCTTACTCGAATCTGTCATTGGATTATTCGCTCCTCATGAGAATAAATATTAAATCTGCTTCCCCTGGCAAAACCTATCAATGTAATTCCAAAATCTTTGGCAAGCTGGATCGCCCCACGTGTGGGAGCGGAATGGGATATTACTATTGGTGCACCACCCCGGATGGATTTCGTGACAATATCACTCGACAGCCTTCCGCTTGATAAAATCAACCGTAGATGGGAATTGGATTTATTGTTAAGGAGTTTCCAGCCGATGATTTTATCGACACAATTATGCCTGCCGATGTCTTCTGAAACATGAATCAGCTCTTCGCCATCGCTGAATGCTGCGATGTGTACGGCCCCGGTCTCCATAAAAAGCTTCGATGCTTTCATCAATTTTCGCATCAATTTCAGAATTACCTCCACTTTAAGGGTTTCCTTCGAATGCAATATCTTGAAAAGATTTGACTGCATTGGATTAATAAACGAAACCTCGGCGCCGCATCCCGATGTGATCGACCTGACAGTCGGGACTTTTCCCTGTGTTATTTCCTCGGACGTTATAACCTTCACTGCATGCAGGCCGTCGTTCACTTCGATCTCCTTCACAGCACTGACATCATTTATCACGCACTCGGTGTATAAGAATCCAAGTGCCAGCTCCCTGACTTCATGTTTCAGGGATTGAATGACCACCACTTCAAGGTCATTCACAAAAACACGGAGCGAAGTTTCACGAACGACCGGGTCCTCAATTTTCCGGAGCCCGTGTTCAGGGCTGTAACGGACTATATCGAGCTCATCATATAAATCGTCAGACGACATTATCCGCCTCCCAGACCTTTAAATCTTCCGGGGTGTTTACGTTCATAAACGGTGTCTCATCTTCAAAATAAACAGTTTTGTGATCGACGTCCTTGAAAAACCTGAGTGCCGCGTTTTTTCCATCCGACAAAGTCTCAGTCAATTTTTCAAGGAGATCGCATCGTATAACCGAACATAGCGGGTGCTCCTGCGATGGTGTTTTTACAAACACAACCGGTGCCGGATTTTCATTCGCCGCATCCATAAGGATCCTGATTTGTACCGACGTCAACCCGGGTAAATCGCACGGCAGCACAATTAGTTTTTCGGTTTCTGTCTCAAGGAGGGCGCTGTGAATTCCCGCAAGTGGACCACCATCCTTGAAGCGATCGGTAATAATCGGAAGCCCGAGGAATTCATACTGCTCACTATCATCGGTGGACAAATAAATATCATCGATCCCAGCCGCGCGGAGTTCCTGGGCCAGTTTCCCTATCAATGTCCGGTCACCGACCTTTTCAAGGCCCTTGGGACGTCCGTAGCGCAGGCTTTTGCCGCCTGTCAGTATGACTGCTGTTTCTGTCATGAGTGATCGTGAGTATGGACTTGATCTTTTTCGCCGATCTTACTGCCGCACTCGTGGGCTTCTCCTCTGATTGTTTCTAATGCATGGGGAATCAACGGCATCAGGACCTCGAGCGAATGCATCGCGCCGCGTTCGCTTCCGGGCAGATTAATTATCAGGCTCCTGCCCCTGACCCCGGCGATTCCACGCGACAGGTACGCGCGCAGGGTTTGTTTGCCGCCCTCGTACCGCATCAATTCGCCAAATCCTGGAATATCCATGTCGATTACATCGCGTGTCGCGTCCGGAGTGATGTCTCTCGGCGACAGGCCTGTCCCTCCGGTCGTGATGATCAGATCAACGCGATCATCGTCGGATAATTGGCAGAGAGTTTTTATCAGAACGTCTTTTTCGTCAGGAATTACAACCGGTGGATCGATATCCGCACCCAGAAATTGTAGTTTCTCAACAAGCATTGGACCGACCGTATCGATTCGTTCCCCGGTCGAGCGGGAATCGGACAT
>DAOVJF010000482.1 GCA_030673355.1 Planctomycetota bacterium
GGATTAATTTACAGGTTTCCGGATGATTATGATTAAAGTGAGAAATGAAAAAACCGTAGAACAGCACGGCAGTGCGTCGATTGGATTGTTTTAAGGTAAAAGACGCACTGCCGTGCTGTTCTACGGTTTGTCGTTTTTTCGAGGGCTTTAAATAATTAATTTTTCCTATAAATAAAACCAGTTTGTTTCGGAAACCTGAAACGAAATATCGCAGGAAATAAATAACGGAAGAAAATATGCCTCGAACAGGTACAGATCGCTGGACATTCGAATTAACAAGGAAAGCCTATGGCGAAACCCTTGTAGAGCTTGGAAGGGAAAATCCAAGGATAGTGGTCCTCGATGCCGACCTTGCGGAAAGTACATTGACCAGGTTTTTCAGGGAAGCATTTCCGGACAGGTTTTTCGAGATGGGAATCGCCGAACAGAATATGGTGAGTACCGCGGCGGGACTTGCGTTGCAGGGGTTTATCCCGTTTCTGTCCTCTTATGCGATTTTTCTCTCCGGACGGGCATTCGATCAATGTCGCCAGGATGTCGATTACATGAACACCAATGTAAAACTGGCGGCGGCGCATGGCGGGATCAGTGTCGGAAAGGACGGCCCGACTCATCAGTCGATGGAAGACCTCGCGTGCATGACAGCCTGCACGAATATGACCGTCCTCGTTCCCGCTGATTACCACGAGACGGTTAAAACTGTCAGGTGGGCTGCCGAATACGATGGCCCGGTGTATTTCAGGCTCGGACGTGAGAAAGTCCCCATGGTTACCGGTGAATCCACGCCGTTCAAAAGGGGGAAGGGGCATATTTTTATCGACGGAACCGATGGAACGATCATCGCGTGCGGGTTGATGCTTTCGATGGCGGTTGAAGCGCGGGAGATGCTTGAGGAAGAACACGGTATCAGGCCGAGAGTTGTGAACATGCCGTTTCTGAAGCCGATCGATGAAGAATTGATTATCAAATGCGCGCGGGAGAACGGTCCGATCGTCTCCTGCGAGGAGCACAATATTTACGGTGGGCTGGGAAGTATTGTCGCGAGAGTTGTTGTGGAGAATCATCCGGTACCGATGAGAATCGTCGGGATTCCAAACATGTACCTTTCAAGCGGCGATCCGTACGAACTCCTTGAACTGGCGGGTTTAACGAGTGGTAATATCGCGGGGAAACTTATGGAAGTTTTGAAATCAGATGGGAAATGAATTTCGGCTGGATTTTTCGTCACATATTCCATATTTAATAAAGACGCGCCTGATTCTTTCTTGAAATGGTATACTTCCCGCGCTGACCCGTCCCGCCGGGTTATTGCCTTGTCAAAACGGATCTGGTTGTAATGTACAGAGTCACCGAACAGAAAATCCGACATCTTCTTGATAATCCCGATCGGTCGATTGTTGCCGGCGAAATTCTCGAACCTCTTTCACCGGATAATCCCGCCGACCTTGATACCTGCGCGGCTCTTATCCCTCTGGCAAAAGCGGATCCCGGGTTTTTCAATGCGATAATTCAAAAAGCCGATGAAATTAAACGGCGGGTCTTCGGTAACACGGTAAAAATTTTTATCCCCGTCTATTTCTCAAACGCTTGTGTCAACCGGTGCCGGTACTGTGGGTTTAGTGCCGCCAACACCAGTATGCCAAGGAAAACCCTGACTGAAGACGAATTCAGGACCGAGATAGAAACCGTTTACGGTATGGGCTACCGCGTTATCGAACTCGTGACCTCGGAAAGCCCGTCACTCAAGAAAAAAGGAAAACTTTCCAGATATGTGAAAATAGCTAAAGAGATCCTGGATTCCAATAAGATCCATGATGTGAAATCGCAACTTATCCTGATGAGCTGGAATTTATCCGGCGATGAATTCAAGACTGTCAGGGACGCGGGATTGGATGCCTTTTACCTCTGGCAGGAAACCTATGACCGGGAATTATTCAGTGAACTCCATCCAAAAGGTACAAGAAAATCGGATTTTCAGTCCAGGCTCGAGGTTTTCGATCGCGCGATCCAGGCCGGGATCAAGAATATCGGAATGGGAATTCTCTTTGGTATCGCGCCATGGGAATTTGACCTTCTCGCGCTTGTGGACCACGGGAAATACCTCGAATGTACCTATGGTGTCACGCCCGATGCCCTGGGGCTTCCAAGATTTAAACATGCGGGTGGGGCTGCGATCACCCAGGCTCCATATCCGGTGAGCGACCAACATCTCCGCCTCGCTGTCGCAATTTACCGTTTAGCTTTCCCGAAATCACACGTATTTTTAAATACGCGTGAGAAATTGCCGCTCCTGATGAAACTACTCGAGGGCGGGGGGAGCGAGACAAATATTGCCTGTTCGGTTTACCCCGGAGGTTACAGCGATCCGTGCCCCGATGGCCAGTTCGATGTTTACAATTACCCGACCGATAAGACCCTCAAAAGGCTGATCGATGCAGGACATCAGCCGACCCATTTTGTGGCGCACGCTAATATTGGGGACTTATATACTTAGTTCTACCAAACGCATCTGAACTTGGTAGAGCAAAGTCCCTATCAATATGGCCTGCACGTACAGGGCATCGGTGGTCAGTTAAACGAAAACAGGCAGGACGAATATTGACAACCTCGTCGTAAGGTGTTACGTTAACGCTCCCAATGGAGAACTGGACTTTATCTTGGACC
>DAOVJF010000335.1 GCA_030673355.1 Planctomycetota bacterium
CGGCATCAGGGATTATTCCGATGGACCGATCGTAATTGATGAACTCTGGAAACACTCGCTGGCTACAGCAGGTATTACCACCTGGCTGAATGACATTATGCGGATCAAGGGCCGGAAAGGTCTTGCCGGTACTGGCGCAATGCTCCACGATGTCGGTAAACTCGTGCTCCAGAAATGGCGGCCCGAGGCTTTCAGGAGGGCTGTTATCAGGGCCAGGGAAAATAAAACCTCTCTCATGCGGGAGGAACTCAGTGAGCTTGGGGTGACCCATGCCCTGGCCGGAACATTTCTTCTCAATTACTGGCATCTTCCACTGACTCTGCAGTGGCTTGTTAAAGGCTGTCATCTTCCTGAGGTCAACTCCGAACTTCCCGAAACCGCTCTGGTCTACCTCTCAAACCAGATCGCCCGCAGAATGGACATGGGTCTCGATGCTGAGGAAGTTACAGAGATCCCGGATGATATTCGAAAACTCCTGGGATTCAAAGCTGAAACCATCGATGAATTAATCGGCGAAGGTTTCGAGGAGTATGTAACAAGCGCGCTCGATGGTTTGAAGGTGACCGTGTCAGTTTAATATCCATCTTTTCACCGATGAGAACATAAGGTTGATACGGCTGATTCGCCTTTAAACATCCGGAACCTTTTTAACAAATCCCCTTTATGATGTTTGCTTTTAAGCGTATTCACGTTAGAATGTGTCCCCTGTTCGATGTTCATTATCAGAATGACATGAGGTTAAAGCATGCTTGAACCTGATATTCTGGAATCCATGTATTCCAGGCTGAAGAGCCGCGATAAAGACGACCTTATTGACGTGGTGAAAACAATCGGAGATTGTGTCGGCGATATGGGTAAAAATGAGAAAGTCCTTATCGCCGATGCCGTCATGGGCATTTTCTACCTTGACGATGACGAGGAATCCAAGTACGCGGAACTCCACGACATGGTCGTTGAAGTTCTTGCAAAAATGGGTTCTGATATTATCGAGGTGTTGATCGGAGGAATGGTCGGTACCGAGATGCATGCCGAACACCATATCGCCCACACACTCGGCAGGATGGGGCAACCGGCCATCGAGGCGTTAGTAAAACTGTTTCGTACCGCGGACGATCCCGTTGTAAGGGGGCTTGCCCTTCACGCGCTTTCGCATATTGACGACCCTGCGCTGATCGGGATTTTGGATGAAGTCATCGCAACCCTGGACCATGGCAGCGCCGAACTCCGGGACGCGGCTACGGGTGCTATCGGGTCAATGATTGAATGTATCGGCGGGTTATGTCTCTCAACTGAATCGTACTCTAAGGTTTTTGACAAGCTGATCGCGACCTTATCCGATCCACACGGTGGTACGAGATCGAAAGCGGTGAGGTCGATTGGCAAGCTCGCGAAGATGGACATTCTGAACGATGAACAGAAAGCACGGCTGCTTCCTGTAATCACCGGAATCCTCGGGATCGACGATCAGCACCAGTGGGACAGGGCGTTCATTGTCAGAAGAGAAGCTGAAGAGGCTTATTTCCACCTGACCGGGGAGAAAGTAAGTTCTGTCGGGGCGTTATCGATTTGCCGGAAAGATTAATAATTCCCATTCATTTGGAAATGACATAATTACAAATAAGGGAACGAGATTTTGAAAGACCAATTCAACTTGAAATTGTATAAATCGAGGGGACATGCCATTTTTCTACAGTGATAATCCTGACTTTACCATTACTTATCAAGGGAAAAATGCCGTGTCCCCGATTTTAAAAAATACTTTCAAGGAATTGTATAAATCGAGGGGACATGCCATTTTTCTCCAGTGATAAACCTGACTTTACCATTGCGTATCAAGGGAAAAATGCCGTGTCCCCGATTTTAAAAAATACTTTCAGGTAGAATTGGTCTAAGGAGTTTTAAAGTGGTTCAAGCAGATTCAGAAGGTAAAGATGTATGCCTGCCGTACAACCAGATCGGGAAGGTATCGGGGGATCACAATTTCGAGCTCCTGGATAAAAAACTCCTTGCACCGGATACCTGGGAGATGGTTTTTCGAGCGCCGCTCGTCGCGAGAGCGCGTAAGCCCGGACAGTTCGTGATCATTCTCGCTCATCCAAGAGCGGAGCGAATTCCCATTTCGCTCAAAGGCGGGGATGCGGCTAAAGGCACAATTTCTGTCATCATCCAGTCTGTCGGAAAATCCTCCGCCGAAATCACATCCATAGATCCCGGTCAGGCTGTTGACAGTATCCTCGGACCACTCGGAACTCCTACGCACATTATCCCAAATTGTGGAACCGCGGTATGTCTCGGTGGCGGCTACGGCACAGGCGCGATTATTTCTATCTGTGAAGCCAACCGTAAAGCGGGCAACAGGGCGGTTGCTATCGTCGGCGCCCGTTCAGAGGACCTCTTGCTCTGCCTAGATGATCTCGAGGAAGCCGCCGACGAAGTTATGATCACCACCGACGACGGTTCTCGCGGCATTAAAGGGTTTGTTACGCACGCGCTCCAGGAACTCATCGATCGCGGCGAAAAAGTCGGCTGGACCTTTTCAGTCGGCCCGGTGCCCATGATGCGCGCGGTCGCCAACATGACAGAACCACTCGGAATTCCGAGTTACGCGTCACTAAACGCGATCATGCTCGACGGGACCGGGATGTGCGGTGTCTGCCGGGTCGAGGTCGGCGGAGAAGTCAAGTTCGCCTGCTTCCACGGTCCGGATTTCGACGCGCATAAAATCAACTGGGATAATCTGGTCGACAGAATCCAGTGGTACCACAAGGATGAACAGAAGATTTACGACCTTTACAAGGAAGGCAATCTTCCGAAATTCGATGACAGTGCCACCCTGAAAACCCCGACCGTTGAGGAACTCGATAAATCCTGGTTCGCAACACTTCCCGAAGGGCTTGCGCTTGATGAAATTGGTGAAGGCATGAGGGCTAACTGGCGTATGAAAATCCCGCGCCAGATGATTCCCGAGCAGAAACCGGAAGTCAGGATTCAGAATTTCGATGAGGTCGCCCTTGGATTTTCGTCCGAGCAGGCAATTGTTGAAGCCAACCGCTGCCTCCAGTGTAAAGATCCGAAATGCATCCCGGGTTGCCCGGTTAACATCGATATACCCCGCTTTATTCAAAAAATTGTTGATAAAGACTTCCACGCCGCAAACGATGTAATCCTCGAAACAAATACTTTCGGCGGGGTTACCGGACGTGTCTGCCCGCAGGATGTCCAGTGCGAAATTGTATGTATTGTCGGCAAGCGCGGCAAACCGGTAGCTATCGGACGCCTCGAGCGTTTTGTGTCGGACTATGCACGTATGCACGGCGGCGGAGACCTGCCTGAACTGCCGGAGCCTACCGGTAAGAAGGTCGCGATAATCGGCTCGGGTCCCGCTGGACTCACAACAGCCGGCGAGTTGATCCAGAAAGGCCATGAAGTCACGGTCTTCGAGGCGCTCCATAAAATCGGTGGCGTTCTTATTTACGCTATCCCCGAATTCATGCTCCCGAACGCAATTGTCGACTCGGAAGTCGACAAGCTTAGAAAAATGGGAGTCCGGTTTGTCAATAACGCACTCATCGGGCAGGCCTACACAATAGATGAACTCCTGACCGATATGGGTTTCGACGCGGTTTTCCTCGGAACCGGCGCGGGACTCCCCTGGATGCTTGGAATCCCCGGAGAGAACGTCAAGGGCGTCTACACGGCCAACGAATTCCTCACCCGTGTCAATATGATGCGTGCCGATAAATTCCCCGAATATTCAACCCCGGTAACCCTCGGCGAAAACACGGCGGTAATCGGATGCGGTAACACCGCTATGGACGGCGCAAGGGTCAGCAGGCGACTTGGAAAGAACTCCACCATCGTTTACAGGCGTACACGTGCCGAGGCACCCGCACGTACCGAGGAAATCGAGCACGCGATCCAGGAAGGCGTCGTATTTCACTGGCTCACCCAGCCCCTGGAAATTCTCGCCGATGACGATGGCTGGGTGAAAGGTATGAAATGCATCAAGATGGAACTTGGCGAACCCGACGCGCCCGGGCGGCGATGGCCGGTTGCTATCGAAGACACCGAGTTTGA
>DAOVJF010000317.1 GCA_030673355.1 Planctomycetota bacterium
CACTGCTGTCCGGGATATTCTGATTCCGGACAGGGCCGTCCCGTAGGATAAAGCATCCGGGCGGTTAAGTCACCTTTACCGGTTAAAGGCCTACCCTTTTGATAGTTATTTCGTCGTTCAATTCAACATAAGCTGTACAGAACGCTTGAAAATCAATTGCCGGATGCACCCGTGGATTAGCATTATTCCCGTTAATTTTTTCAGTGGCCCACTTGACAATCCAATGATAGTGTGGTAATTATGAGCATATGCTTAAAACTAAAACGGGATATTAAACAATGCCCAGACCCAGAAAGCCCAGATATGTAACAACCGATCCCGGTACGAGAACACTTGTGCCAGGCGACCGAACCGGCAATGATATCGAGCCGATCGAACTGGGCTGGGATGAGTACGAGGCTCTTCGTCTAGTCGATTATGGGGGTCTATATCAGGACGCGGCCGCTGAGCTTCTGGGCGTAAGCAGACAAACTGTCGGACGAATGCTGATGACCGCGCGCGCGAAAACAATCTCCGCGCTCGTTGAGGGTCGTCCGATTAATATCGAGGGTGGTGACGCACATATGATGAACCATTATGTATGCAATGATTGCAGTAACCAGTGGCTGATATTTGAGGGATCGAAACCCAGCAAGCTTTGCCCGGCGTGCGGTGGCGGTAATATATCGGAATCCATTTCACCCGCGGACTCCGCCAGCGGACAGGGGGGCAGGCGACGAAAATGGGCTCGGGATGGAAATGGGGGTGAACCCGGGCTCGGCCGTGGTCCTGGTGGTCGTCGCAAGGGAGGCGGCGGCGGCGGTGGAGCGGGCAAGGGTCGTGGCGGACGAGGACGTAAACGCTGAATTAATCAAGGTTAATAAAAATACTAATGATAAATATCATGAAAGGAGTTTAAATTATGCCAAGAGGTGATAGAACAGGCCCGATGGGCCAGGGACCAATGACCGGACGTCGCGCAGGATACTGCTCGGGCTCTGATATGCCCGGATCCGGTAACCGATATCCCGGCGGAGGATTCGGTCCGGGACAAGGTTTCGGTGGCGGTCTCGGATACGGACGTGGCTTCAGAGGCGGGGGACGGCGCAATCGTTTTTACGCCACCGGAATTCCCGGCAATTATCCAGCACCACCTGTCGCTCCGGATATGGCGCACGAGCAGGAGCTGGCGTTGCTTAAAGGCCAGGCCGATGCTCTGACTCAGGCCATGGACGATATCCATAAACGAATCGATGAGCTTGAAAAAGGCGGATAGCGTTTTTTGCTTCAGAAATCAAGTATGGTTTGTATGGTAGAATGCCAAAGGGGGGATTTGCATTTCAGAAAGTCAATTAATCGCTGACATTCGACTATGATATGGAGGACTTATAAATGCTAATTGCCGTGGCAACCGATGACGGAAAGCATATCGCGCAGCATTTCGGACGATGTGCATTCTTTTCAATCTGGAAATTGGACGAGGGTGGGCAACCGGCCAATATTGGATTGAGGGCTAACACTTTCACAGCCCATGCCACCGGAGGAGAGGCCGGTCTTCCGGATCTGCCCGTCGCACCACCTCCTGGTGAAGTCCCCGGTGAACCCCCCAAGGATTTTCATTTGCCTGAACCTGCCGGAAAAGGTGAGGGACAACCGGGACACGGGATGCTTTCACACGCGAGCGTGCTGGAAGGTCTTGCGGATGTCCAGGTTGTCATCGCAGCCGGAATGGGCCGTAGAATCGTGAACGATTTAAATGCCAACAATAAGGAGATTTTCGTCACGCAGGAAACCCGAATCGCGTCGGCGGTTGATAAATATATTGAGGGAACGTTGACAAGCGGCGAATCCTGCAGCGGAAAGCATTGATACGCGGATAATGTAAAGTCCCGATGCTCTGCTTAAATTAACACGATCAACCATGAAAGATGCATCCGCTGTCCGAGATGCAT
This sequence comes from Planctomycetota bacterium, assembly GCA_030673355.1. GTDB lineage: Bacteria > JAJVIF01 > JAJVIF01 > JAPKYR01 > JAPKYR01 > JAPKYR01. Next base: position 1,932 of record DAOVJF010000317.1, read on the forward strand.
TATGCGGGATATGGAGAGGGGCACATTATCGGGCGGGGTGTGTTCGGAAGCGGAGTACGGGCATGCAATGGGGAGGTGACTGTTCACAGAATAACGCAACTCCGTGGCATGCGACTCCGGCGCATGAATTGTTGTTTCAAGTGACTCCGGCACTTGTGAAATAGGAATAATTACAAATTCACTTGCAAGGGGACATTACCGCAACCTAAGTACGACTTCCCATCCTCCAATTAGCTGTCCCCAAGTAATACCCTAGTAGCATGTTCGAAGCACCATTTAATAAAATCCCTTGTATTCTCATATTTTGGCTTTGCGTATTCAGGTATCGGATCTAGAGAATCGACCAACTCATTAAACCTGTCTAAGGTTATATTGAAAAATTCCCGGAGCTCATCCCTATTTAAATTAATTGGTTGAGAATCACGGCTCATAGGCCATCCAACAACTCTTATTTTTGATAAATCACCAGGTTTTTTTGTAGGTACAGGATATTCTGGAAAGTAGATGTTATTAATTTTAGAATCAAGACCTCTAAACCCTGGATCAAGCTCTTGAGTCCATTTCTTAACCTCTTTACTAAAATTTGGTGTTAAAATAATCCCTATCCAGTCACCGATCTGATGAAATTTTGCTGCGTCGTTAATAACACTTCCCAGAATATAAAATTCATCGCGGGATGCTTTACCCTCCTCAGGAAGAAAATAAGGCCCAAGCCCCACTGCCCCCCGAATTGGAAATTTTATCTCGAGACTCTTCCAAAGTATTCTATTCAATATCGTTGAAAATGCAAAGACTTGTTCTCGCATTCCAATATGGAATTCCCAGAAAATAATAATTGTGTCGTTAAAAACACTGAACCTTAATGTTTCATTAATCTTATCTCTAACTTCACCGTCATATATTTCATTGATACTGTCTTTGATTGCCCCAATCAATCGCTTTATTCTTTCATACAAAACCTGCGATTCCATTTCGCTTGCGCCAAGGCCATCTATGATCGCAACAATTCCCTTTTTCTCATCAAATAAGTGCATTGGTTATCCCTTTCACTTAATAATGCTTATTATTTGAATATACTGGGAAAAATTACAAATGCAATTATATTGTAAAATGCACTCACCATGCGCTGGAAGCACATGGGATGGGGAATCATGCGCAGGATGCACATGCCACGCGGGATGCATATGTGGCGGAAAATCAAGCGCGAGGCACATGTTTTCAGTATAATACCCCCCATCAGATGGCTGCGATACCGATTGGAAATCGAGAGATCAAGTTCGGGACATTCGGCGGCGTCTACACACCAAGTGTCCTGACAATCATCTGCGTAATCTTCTTCCTGCGACTGGGCTGGCTTGTCGGCAACAGCGGGCTGGCAGGCGCGCTGCTGATTATCTTTATCGCGCACACTGTTACGATCTCAACCGGCCTTTCAATCTCCTCGATCACAACGAACATCAATATCGGCGCCGGGGGAGCCTACGCCATAATCGCGCGATCGCTCGGACTCGAGGTCGGCGGCGCTATCGGAATCCCGCTCTATTTTTCCCAGGCAATTTCCGCCGCGTTCTATATAGCCGGATTCACCGAGGGATTCGTCCACCTTATACCACTGGACCACTCGATAATGAATCCGGCATTCGTCTCGTTCATCGAGAACACACCATTCCTGAGCTATCACCAGTTTGTCGCGGTAACCACATGGGCGATCCTGACTGTTATCGCTTATATCGGCGCGCACTGGGCTGTCCGGGCATATTACCTGATCATGGCTTGTATCGCGGTGTCGCTTGTCTCGTTCTTCTTTGGGAATTACTCGGCCGATGTCCAGCCAATACTATGGGGCGAATTCCAGGATTCCTCTGACAATCCCGAGAACTTCTGGACCGCGTTCGCAATCTTTTTTCCCGCCGTTACGGGTATCATGGCGGGCGTCAGCATGTCGGGCGATTTGAAGGATGCCCGCCGCTCAATTCCACTCGGCACCATGCTCGCGGTCCTCACAGGTTTCGTGGTCTACTGCGGCGGCGCAATCGCCTACAGCTTCCAGGCCGACACAAACACCCTCCTGAGCGACTACAATATCATGTTTAAAACCGGCTTGTTAAGCTGGATGTTCTATGTAGGTGTTTTTGCCGCTACACTCTCATCCGCACTCGGTTCGATCGTCGCGGCACCGAGGGTTTTATACGCACTCGGTGAACATGGAGTTGTCCCCGCATCAAACTGGTTCAGCCAGAAAAGCGTCACAGGCCAACCACGAAATGCTGTCATGGTGACAAGTGCGATCGCAGTAGTCTTTGTACTCACAGGCGAGCTTAATA
>DAOVJF010000602.1 GCA_030673355.1 Planctomycetota bacterium
ATTGCCCCTAACTTCCATAGTTATTCGACTATCATTGGATGACTTTGATTTCATATAATCCTCCTCCACTACAAGCATCTCGAATGTAAGGAATTCTGTTGATTTATATTTGTTGAAGTGTAGGTTTGTGGCTGATTAAAGCCCTTATGCCGCGGTATCCTCCGGGACATACTTCCTGAGGTGGGACAATTCAGGGGGCCATTTATTCGGGTCCGGTTCAGTCAAGAATATCTTCACCAGTTCGTCATGAAGGTTCTCAAACTCTTTGTGAGGAATTATGCCCTCCCCCATCATCCTGAATCTGGATTTGATTGTTTTGGGCGATGACCTTTTTCCCTGTGTCACATTTGTCACCCCTTTTACCGATTTAAAACACAAAATAATCGGTTAAATAGAAAAAAGCAACGGGTAAAAATGGGCAGGTAGTCCGCTTCTTCCTTTTTCCCGGGACTTGTTCCTTCACAGAATCGGATTAATGCCGACTATATTGAGTTATTTACAATTTTTTTGAAAAGGCTATAACTCAACCTCGACCAGGTTTCCGGCAGGGAGGTCAAATGATTCTACTATGGTTATTGTGCTGCTTCCGTGTTCTTTTTGTCTGTAGGTTATCTTGTACTTACCGGGTTTAAGAGGTATAGGATCAAAAGATCCCTGAAGGAACACCGTTCCGATTTTCTCTCCCTTGTCGTTGAGTTCAATAAATTCGATTCGATATGGAGGCTTCATTCCCGGTTGTGGAATGAGCTTCACACCGGTATTAATCGCAAACTCATTCATCTCCCCTTCCTTGATAATGACATCTCCCAGATAAGAATTACTGCTGGAATGTTCGCTTTTACGGTAGATAACCCGGTATTTCCCTGCGGGTACCAATTGAGGCTCAAAACCCATTCTAAAGTGAGCTACAGGTTTGGAGCTTTCAACATCTTGAAGCTCCCAGAAACGAAGTTTTTCGGGAAGCCAGTCTGCGGGGACAAGGTTCAAGGCTGTAGAGAGTCGTTCCTCGGTGACTTTATCCGGCTCTATGGTTACCTTTACGAGTGTAAGCGTGCTGGCTCCATGTTCGGATTGCCGCCATATCAGATCGTACTCGCCGGACGGCACAATCTGTGTCTCAATGGTGTTGAATTGGGCAATCACTTTTTTTGTCGCTGGATCTTGAAGTCCCCAGAACCGAGGCTTTTTTACCCAGTCAGGCGTGACAGGTCGAATGCCGGTCTTCAGTATGACCTCCGTAGTTTTCCGAGACACCACGGAAATCACTTCTCCAAGTATCACTTCACCGCTTCCATGCTCACTCTGGCGCCAGACAACCTGGTATTCGCCAGGCGGGACAAGCTGATCTTCGAGAACGCGGAATCTGGCCTTTTCCTCACCTGTTTCAGGATCAATCAACTTCCAGTAATAAGGGGGCTTCAGCCACGAGTCGTACTTCAGTGATACCCGTCCCGGTCCCTTGGCCTTTATTCTTATGGAAGTTGATGACTTGGCAACTTGTTG
>DAOVJF010000360.1 GCA_030673355.1 Planctomycetota bacterium
CTGGCTGAGGACGTGGATGAATATTTATATACCAGCCGGGACGGTCTGGTTACGAAAATTGATATCCTGTTTTCTCCCCAGCATCTGGCGGGTGTTTTCCAGTTGATAATCTCCTGTCCCGATATGGGCAGCTATGAGGTCATTGAGAATGGTTCTGAATTTACAATCACTATCTCAGGGGTTACCGAGGTAGAAGAGCTTGTCGAAGAGCTTGTTGAGGATACCCCGATCGAACCTGCGTCTGTGGATATAGAAATTGAGGACAGCGAGGAAGTTGTTGCTGAGTCAGTCGAGGTGTTAGAAGAGCCTGAGGTTATAGAGGAAGTACCGGTGGTTGAAACTGCCCCGGCAGTCGAGGAAATCACCTATGGTGATACGGAACCCGAGCCTGATATCCTTGAATCTCCTGAGCCGGTACCGGAAGAGGCGGCAAATGATGATGTTGCTGACACTCAGGCTATGGACGAAGGTCCCGGATTCTATGAATATCCCTCAGTACCGATAGCTGACGAGGAATTAGAGGGTGGCAGCTACAATTTCCCGGAAGCTGAGGAATCGTTTGACCCATTGCATGTTTCGGACGCGATCGTCAGCCTGAACGTATCAGGCGCCAGGTTTGTGGATGTAATGATGATACTGGCGGAGCAGGCCGGAGTTAATTATGTACTCGATGCTTATTGGAACATCTCACCGACCGGTTTCATTCGCGAAGGATTCCGTCCACCGGGAGGCCCGAGCGGCGGGGGCGGGGGCTCTGGAGGTTTCGGCGGTGGAGGCAGATTCAATCCGATGGATATGGGTGGAGGCGGAGATGTCACCATGCATCTCAGTGAAGTCCCATTCGATACCGCGTTCGGGTTGCTTATGCAGTCCTTTAACCTTAAATTCCAGGTTTTCGGTTATACAGAAGATACTGACCCGATCCTGTTCATTTCAAGTCGTGAAAGAATCGAGCAGGAGCTGGGCTTAGGAACCATACAGATTTATCAACTCCACTATATTGACTCCGGTTCCGCATTTAATTTCCTGCAGACAATGGACCTCATGCCGTCTACATCCGGATATGGTATCTGGGAGTACGGCGGAGGCGGCTCCGGCGGTAGTGGCGGAGGGGGTTACGGCGGCGGCGGTGGCAGTGGCTACAGTGCTAATTACCCGGGTGCATTTATGGCCCCCGTTGGTGGCGTTCCTGCAGTTGATTACGGTATGTATCCCAACGGCTATGCTTCCATCCCAACCCCACAACCCATGCAGGGTGTCGGTGGAGGCGGTTCCGGCGGCGGCGGCTTCGGTGGAGGCGGTAGCGGCGGCGGTGGCGGCAGCTTTGGTGGGGGCGGCGGCGGCGGAGGCGGCGGACAGGGTCAGATAGCAACTGCTAAAGGTGGGGCTATCGGTGTTATTGCTACCGAGGAAACCCACGATCGGATCCGTGAAGCCCTTCTTCAGATAGATAAGCCGCCGAAAATGATCTTCGTTGAAGCGACTTTTATAACCTACGATGAAACTAATCCCGATGGTCGTCCGATACAATACGGGCTTCAGAATATTGGTGACTGGGCTCTCGAATTTGGTGGCGATCGTTTCTATACTGCTTTTGACACATCCGGAAGTGAAGGTCTCATATTTGAGATCCTGCCGAAGAACCAGCGGATGCCATTCGATGACTTCCGTGCAAGGTTCCATTACCTGTTCTCAGATCGTAACGCAAAAATCATTGCAAGTCCTCGTGTCGCGGTAATAGACGGATTCAACGCTACAATCAACGTTACTGAGAACCGCCCGTTCATAGTTGACGGTGGTGTTGTCATCGACCAGTTCGGAAACCCGATTCCGGCACCCGACATTGTAACCTTCGTACCCACGGGGACAACTCTAAGTATTACACCGTACATTGACGACTATGGCAATGTGACGATGGCAATGTCCCCGACCAATACTTCGCTCCTTGGTGAGCCGACTCTCGTGGACGGAAACCTTATCTTTGGTACGGCTACCGCGAATATCAGTACTGTCCTGAGGATGCGCGATGGTGAAACCATCATTCTTGGCGGACTGAAAATCAAGAACAGGGATTATCAGACCGCAAGGCTGCCCCTTCTTGGCGATATTCCGTTGATCGGCGCGTTATTTGGGAAAACCATAATAAACATTACCGAGAGCCAGTTAATTATACTGATGACGGTACATATGGTTGGTAGCTGATTGATGAAACTGGATGATTCCATCCCGAAAGTACCAACGAAAAAATGGCCAAATAATAAGCAAATCCGGACAGCCAGTGAAATATATAACTGGCTGTCTGTTTATACGAAAAGGAATTTCTTGAATGAATTATTTTTAAAAGGAACTTTTAATCAAACTAAATCGGGCGGACTGTTGTCGTAAAGTTATGATATATTTCAGGTCAAGTGCCGGGTGGGGGAACTTCTGGATTATTATGATATAATAAACCCGGTGAAGGGATACTGGTTGAATTACTTAAAAATCGGACCCTCACAATAAAAAACCGGGATTTATAAAGGTTAGCCATGGCAGAAAAGAAAGTTATTGGCATTGATTTTACTACCAGGGAAATCCGAATGGCACAGATCGCCTACGGTCGCGGGTTACCCAAGATCGAACGATTTGCCATCGGTCCGATACCTGAGGGTGTTTTCTCCGGTGGAAGGCTTGTGGAGCCTGGCAGGCTGGCGGAAGCCATCAAGGAACTTCTAAAAGGATACAGGTTTACTGCCAAACGTGCGGTCCTTGGCATCAGCGGCAAGTACGGTGTTACCCGGATGCTTACCCTCCCCAAGATGACCGCGGCGCAGACCAGGGACGCTATCAATCTCCAGTTAAACCAGTATGTTCCTTTCCCGCCGGCGGACAGCTTGTACGATTTCAAGACGCTGAGGGAAATCAAAACTGAGGATCAACCATCCCAGGAAGTTCTACTCGTGGCAACCAGGCGGTCCAGCATCCAGCCCCTGCTGAAAGTCGTAAAATCCGCCGGGTTATCCCTGGTTGGAATAAAAATCACTACCCTGGCATCGTTCAGTGTTTTTGAAGATATTTACATGGACAGTGAACAGGCGGTCGCTTTCGTCGATGTCAGGGATTCTGTCACTGATATTTCGTTCGTTGCTGACAATTATTTCAGGCTGGCCAGGTCCATTGAGTTCGGTCTGGTTAACATGACAGAGCGGATCAGGACGAAAATGGGGCTTAATTACAACGAAGCTGTTGAGCATCACTACCGGAATCCTGTCGACCTGATGGAGAGCTATCGTCCGGCGTTGACAGATACGGCCGAAGAGGGAATTGCCGGTGGGGACGTTCCAACAATTCCCGAAGGTCTGGATCCTGAGGATCTCGACCGCCAGCTCGGCCTTGCAAAAGGTGTGGAAACTACTGAGAAGATGATCCGTGATGCCGTGCTAAGGTCTCTTGGCCAGTTTGTAAACGAGCTGATGAGGTCTATCAGGTACTACGAGAGTCAGTCTCATGGCAGGGCAAGAGTTGGCCGAATCGTAATGTTCGGTTACATAGGAGGGCTTCAGGGCCTTTCTGAATATCTCGGCGAACAAATAGGCATAGATGTTACCGTTGTCACTGAACTCCATGGAGTGGAAAGCGTTCTTGATCCGACAGATGAAGGTGAACTCAGGGGCAGGGAAGCTGTCCTTGTGGTGCCGATAGGCCTGGGTATAGAGGGCGCTAAAAGCAGGCGGATCGATCTTAACCTGATACCGCGCGAGGCGGTCTTCCGA
>DAOVJF010000236.1 GCA_030673355.1 Planctomycetota bacterium
AGGAATTAGAATGAGTTATGACCAAAAAGTAACAATGGAAATGTCAGATCAGGCAGAAAATCTCAGGCGTCTCGTTGAAACGGTAATTCCGAAATTACCCCACAAGGCACGCAGGATAGCGTTTCTCTCGGGCAAGGGTGGCGTTGGTAAGACAAGCCTCTCCGTGAATATCGCAGTGATATTAGCCCGTATGGGGAAAAAGATAATATTCGTCGACTGCGATCTTGGACTCGCTAATGCTGACATCCTGCTCGGCATTAAACCCAGAATCACACTTGACGGCATACTTGCGCATGGCGGGGACGTTAAGAAATCACTTATCGAGGTTCCATCGGGACTATTTATCCTGCCGGGTTCTGAATCAACGGTTCCACGTATAGCGGTAGGAGGAGGTCATCTTCAGGATGTGTTGATGGGAATAGACGATCATGCGGAAATAATCATCATGGACGGCGGCGCGGGTATCGATGAGGGTGTGCAGCATATTGGAATGCTTGCCGACGAAGTGGTGATTGTAGCGTCTCCCGAGAGCGCATCCGCGGTGAACGCATACAGATTAATCAAGGTTATCCTCAATCATGAGAATCCCCCATCAATCCGGATCATTATTAATCAGGTCAGAAATAACGCGACAGCCAGGCGTGTGGCGGGAAGCCTGTCAGGCGCCGTAAAGCAGTTCCTCGACACCGATCCTGAATATATAGGCTGGGTACCCAAAGATCCGATTGTCGAGCAGGCAGCGAAAGACAGAATGCCGTTTGTGGAAAGATATCCTGGAAGCCTGCCGTCGAGGGCTGTTATGACACTCGCGAACAAACTGTACATACCACCGCCTGGACCACCCAGGGCAGCCTGAAGTATCCTCCCTTTCAGTCTGACTTACAGTTACCGGGTACCTGACAGTAGCCTGTCAGGGAGGGCTCCGATCCAACCATCAACCCCGCTTTATCTACTAAATTCATTACATCCTTTTATAGTTAAATCTTATTTTTTATTAATTAAGACTTGATATACGATCATATGTACTTTATAATTACCCTGAGGCTATTTGCAGAGGGTTTTGTCCACGAACGCAGTAGATAACTGTGGGCAGGACGGTAAAAGACGGACAGTTGTGGATTCCGCAGAGCAAACCGCCAAGGTTGATCTAACAGAGATCCCCAAGGAGGCCTGTGGATGGTTGTTGGGGGGGGAATATAAACCGGGACGGGTCGTTTGGATAGCGACCCGTCGGACTTTTTAGACACTCTTTTTCTCTGTATTTCTGCTAATCTGGAAAAAACATCCCCCTTAAATCTATTTGAATCTCCATTTCTTTTTTGTGTTAGAATCAGGAGAGTATGTTCGATTTCCTGAAACGTGTCGGTTTACTCTACTGGTTGCAGTACGGTATTGTCCGGGCGCACTTCGCTGTCTGGCACAGGCTTAAGGTCAACGGCCAGGAAAATATCCCGCTTGAGGGCGGTATAATTCTAGCAGCCAACCATTTAAGCCATCTCGATTCACCATCGATTGGATGCTGTATACCACGCAGAAGCCGGTATGTAGCGGACACCGAGATGTTTAAGAAATTTTTCCTGAATTGGTACCTTCCCCTGACCGGAGGCATCCCGATCGACCGTTCATCCAGCGGCGGCGAGAAGATGATAAATACCGCAGTCGATGTTCTGAAAAAAGGTGACTTGTTGATTCTCTACCCTGAGGGTACAAGGAGCCGGACCGGATATCCGTCTCGTGCCCGTACCGGGATGATCGTACTCGCCAGTAAAGCCGGGATTCCAATCGTCCCATGCAGAGTGTCGGGACCTTACGAATGCTGGCCGTACTCAAAAATATGGCCCAGGCCCGGCCCGATACAGGTTTCTTTTGGAAAACCAATTCAGTGGAATCCGGATGAAATAGATTTGAAAAACAGGATAGACCTTGAAACCAAATCCACCCAGGTTATGGAAGCGATACAGTCACTTCCGGGATGGATCCCCAAAACCGCATCCCCACGTCCTGAGACCAATTCTATTTGAAAGTGTTTTTTCTTCGGGGACAAGGCATTTTTCCCTTAATACGCAACGGTAAAGTCAGGTTTATCACTGGAGAAAAATGGCATGTCCCCCGTGATTTATACAATTTCAAGTAGAATTGGTCTCAGACCTTCTTCGCAGGACTGAGTGAAACTACGAATACCGACCCGCCCACAGGAGCCGGTTCCATCCAGACTTCCCCACGCATCGCATTCACAAGGTGTTTCACAATCGCGAGGCCAAGTCCCGTACCCCCCATCTCGCGCGACCTGCCAGGATCGACACGATAAAATCTTTCGAATATCCGTATACGGTGGACCGGTGTTATTCCCGGGCCGTTATCCTCTACCCGAATAAGAACACGATCGTTCTCCTGCATTGCCCGGATCACAACTTTACCGCTTGCCGGTGTGTACTTGATCGCATTCTCCAGGAGATTAACAAGGATTTCGTCAAGTGCTTTTGAATCGGCTATTGCATCGATTTCATCCGTAACATTATTTGTTATGGAAATATTTTTAGTTTCAGCCAGTTGGGATATGGCTTCCAGTGAGCTTTGTAACACCTTACCGATCTGAACGGGAACGAGTTCGAGTTCATATTTCCCTTCTTCAATCCGGGAAATTTGCAATAGATCATTCAGGAGGTTGGTCAGGCGCAGGGAGCCCCGGTAGATTCCATTGAGGAACTCGCGTGAGAATTTCTCGTCATCCATAGCGCCATTCAGAAGTGTCTCGATATTCGCGTGGATTATCCCCACGGGTGTCCTCAGTTCGTGGGACGCATTTGCATAAAAATCCCTCCGCGCGGTTTCAAGTTTACGGATTTCGGTTACGTCCCGCATGACAATTAACCACCCGCCAATAGTCTCCATAGGTGTTATCGCCGCCAGGATTCGCGGGGTTCCGTAACCCGGCAGATCGAACTCCGTTGAAATTTGACTGCCTTCACGATGGTTTGAAATCGCTTCAAACAAGGCAGGCGCCCTGAGAATATCGGTCAGGTTTTTTCCCGCGACCGAATCGGTCAGTTCCAGTAATTTTATGGCTGCGGAATTAACGAGGGTCACTTTCCGGTCTTCATCAACGGCGAGTACCCCGTCATTCATGCTCTCGAGCACGGTGTGAAGCTGGTTACGTTCTTTAGCGAGTTCACTGAAAGCCAATTCGAGATCTTCGGCCATTTTATTAATTGAACCCGCGATTTTACCAAATTCATCATGCTGATATAGCTCAGGTCTCGAACGGTGTTTTCTCTCGCTTACCCCGCGGGCATATTCGATCAGCGATCTCAGGGTTGAAGACATGTAATCCGATGCGATACCGCTCATGATGGCCGCTAATACCAGGCTTATCAATCCCGCGACCATGATCGTCCACCGGATCCTTCCCACCGCCGTATCGATCTCACTCAATGGTAATGCAACACGCACTACCCCGCTCCCGTTTTCATTCCTGAATGGAACGGCGATATAAAGCATCCGCGCATCCAGGGTCATGCTGTATCTTCTCGAGATCCCAAAACCGGAATCCATAGCGCCCATGACTTCAGGACGGCCGCCATGATTTTCCATCGTACCGATCTCGCTCGTTTCTATTTCCGAATCCCCAAGGACCGTACCATCACCGTTGATTACCGTGAACCTGACTGCCGATTCCCGACCCAGGCGGTCGGTTATAGAATCAATTTCACCAACGATCATTTCTTTTGATGTGTTATTCAGAACTTCGGAAAAAACATTCGCGGTTTGAATAAGTTCGGTTTCAATTCGCGATTCCATCGACGCACGAAGGTTTGCCACAAGCCAGGTTCCGCCGATTAAGCCAACAACCAGGATTATTGTGATCGAAAGAACGAAAAGCCTCGCACGTATACTCAGCCTGCTAGTCATTTTCCTCCACATCCTGCTGGAAGCGATATCCAACGCCTCTTACCGTCTCGATACATCTCCCCGACACGCCGAGTTTACCCCTCAGGCGTTTAATATGGGTATCCACGGTTCGGGTGTTAATATCAGAATCGATTCCCCAGGCTTCCCCGAGAAGCATTTCACGCGATTGAACGCGTCCCCTCCGCGCAACCAGGGTACCCAGAAGTTTGAATTCGAGCGCGGTGAGCTTAATCTCAGCATTTTCAACCCAGACCCTGTGCGCGGGGACATCAATTCTCAGTGAACCAAATGTACCGCTTGAAATTTCTCCGGTAGTCATGCCGGTGCGCCTGAGTACCGCCCTTACTCTCAAAAGTAACTCCCTTACAATGAACGGTTTGATCACATAATCATCCACACCAAGCTCAAACCCGACCACCCTGTCGATTTCACTACCCTTTGCGGTAACCATAATAACCGGAATATGTTTCGTAGCCTCATCTCCCTTTAGCCGCCTGCAGACTTCGGTACCGGAAATATCCGGGAGCATTAAATCAAGGAGAATAAGGTCCGGGTGGGGGCTTTTACCGGCATGTTTAATTGCAGATTGCCCGTCGTAGGCGATACGGGTCTGGTAACCTTCCTTCCTGAGATTATACTCAAGCGATTTCACAAGGTCCTTTTCATCCTCAACGATAAGTATCAGGTATGACATATTTTTTACTCCCGAAATCCAGTTATTCGGGATTAAACGTTCGCGATCAGTCCGATCAAAGAATTTTTCAATAAATCAAACACATGCCGGCTTCATTCAGGATGAGTCCGGTACCGGGATTACTCATTGGTTTTATCCAGGGTCTCCGGCCTTCCGTCCATTGTATACCAAAATCAGGCCTGAAGCTTTCAATTTTTTGACTGTATCGGCATGAGCGATCCCAATACAACGACTGATTTATATACTTGAAATTATATAAATCAGGGGGACATACCGAATGGCGCATTTTTAAACGCTCAATATCAGTAATTAGATTCAACACACTTCCAGGATATAAACCACGCCCGGCACATAAAAACCCCCCGACAAAGCGGGGGGAAAGGATCTAAGTTAAAAATCCCTGTCGCTATTGCATAGCGAACTCGGTGACGCCGCCGGTGTGAAGCACGTGCACCTCGTCGGGATCTGAGGACAGGAAGGCGTCGATCCTGAGCGGATCACCCGACATCTCGGCAGCTGTCAGCGGGTCGCTTGTGCCAACCAGATTGCCGCTGTCATCCCAAGCCCAGATCACGGGATCGCCGTTGGAG
>DAOVJF010000250.1 GCA_030673355.1 Planctomycetota bacterium
AGAAAATTTCTGAAACATCGCCCGATGAGATCCCCTCGAAATTCCTCCAGTGGGGGATACGAAAAATCGGGGGGGTTTTCGAGGAACTCTACACCAGATCCGGCGGGCTTGAAGTCAAACCGAGTGAACTTCCCGGACTCGTGAAAGGCGACCCGCTTACACCCCTAGAAGCGGCATACAAAATCCTTCGCGGTTTCATCGAGTCATCATGGATCGATGACAATGTAATTGAGCTTGCGAAAAGGATTACCCCTGAGAAGATAAAAATTCTGGTTGAAAACGCCGACAGGCTGGTCGAGAAACAATTTACAATTCTTGGACTGGACCTCGATTACTCATCGGGGATCAGGTGGCATTACGATTCGAAGAACCGCCATGAATTCAACCCGAGTGAATTACCCAAAAGACTCAGGCAATCGGATCCCCTGGGAGGGTACGACATAAAATATCCGTGGGAACTCAGCCGTCTCCAGCATTTTCCACGGCTTTCACTCGCCTACCGAATTACCGGCCGGAAAAAATATCTTAACGCTTTACTGGAACAGACCGAAGACTGGTTCCGATTTAACCCTGTTGGGTTCGGGCCGAACTGGGCATGCACGATGGATGTAAGCATTCGTGCCGCGAACATGGCATACGCGTACGCGATTCTCGGAGACGTGCAACATGAGGAATCGTTCGCGGTTGAACTCACTAAGAACCTTGTGGCGCACGGACGTTTTATCGCGAACCACCTGGAATGGTCCGAGGAGCTGACAGGCAACCATTACACCGCCGATCTCGCGGGCCTCGCGGTGCTCGGGTCGATTCTCGCACCGAGTGTTTATGAGGCTGAGGACTGGATCGATTTCGCCCGGGATGAGCTTGCAATGGAAATGAAAAAGCAAATCTACCCGGATGGCTGGGATTTCGAAGCATCGACCGCGTACCATCGTCTTGTGCTTGAATGTTTTCTGATCGCGGCGATTTTTCTGGACCGCGCAGGTAAGAGGATGGAAAAGGATTATCAGAACTGCCTGTGCCGGATGGGGAAGTTTGTCAGGGATATCACCATGCCGGATGGATCGTTCCCGTTGATCGGCGACAACGATTCAGGCTTATTCATGTCGCTGGAGCCAACGGACCTTTCGAACCTGAATTACATCCTGGCCCTCACTGCTGCGGTTACGGGCGATTCTTCGCTCAAACCCCTGGATCATGCCGGGTTACAGATTCCCGAAATCATCTGGCTTGCGGGTGAAGCGGGTTGGGTAAGCTGGGGTGAGATGAGGCCGGCTGAGCGACCGGGTACCGCTGAATATCCTGACGGGGGATTATTCATAATGCGTTCAACGGAGCATTTCGACATGCTCACATTTCGCCTCGGACCTGTAGGCCAGAAAGGCAACGGCGGTCACGCTCACAACGACCAGCTTTCAGTTACCATATGGTTCGATTCCAGGCAAATTGTTGTCGATCCCGGGACAGCCTGTTATACATCCGATCCTGTAAAACGTAATTTCTACCGCTCAACCGAAAACCACGCGACAATATCAATCGACGGTGAAGAGCAGAACCGGTTTGATGGCCGGGACCTGTTCACTCTGCACCAGGATGTCGAGACCGGGTTCCGGGCACTCGATACATACGACGACCATTCGCAGGTGGCTGGATCGATCCGGGGCTATGGGAAATGGGATGCCGATGAAATTAAATTCAGCCGGATTATCCGTCATGATGAAACCCATAGACAGTTTGAAATCCTGGACAAGATTGAAATTTCAGAAAATACCGGGAATGAAATACATGGGAGGCTGGTGTGGACTTTCCCTCTTGCAGCCGGACTGACAGCAGACAGCAGGGGATCGGGATATGTGAAAATCCTGGATCCCGATAAAAACATGGTCGCGGAGGTTTTATACAATCCGGGCTGGACCCTGGAAATAGCACCGACATCTTTTGCCCCTCAGTACGGTGTTGAAGAAGAAAATGTAACTTTGCGATTCAGACCCCCGGGAAATATTCTGGTGTCGCATTTCATATTCCGCGGAACTCCGAAGGTAAGGGAACGATCGATCCCGAAATGAAATTAATCATCACTGTATACCATCCCTGGGACACGAAGTTCCGAATCGGAGATCATCATTATGTCCGTGAATTCCTGAATGACGGTTGGGATGTTCTCTGGATAAGCCATCCCGTAAGTTTCGCGCATGGCGCCAAACCCGAAAACCGTACACGAATCGAACGCGCGAAGTCCGGACCGTACAGGCATAAGGACGGGCCGATCGAACTGGTTCCATACACCATGCTGCCGTGGCTGAACAGACCGCTGTTATCATCTCAGTGGGTCCTGGAAAATACTCACCGGTTTTGCAGGCCACCCTTAAAAACAAGCCTTGAGAAAATCGGGTTCGACAAACCCGACCTGGTCTGGATCACGGACGCATCCATGCACGCAATCGCGGATATTGCCGATCCGAAAGCCGTGGTAGTTCGGATCGCGGATGACAATATCGAATTCAGAAATATTCCGAGTTCCCTCAGTATAGTCGAACAGAAGCTCGCGAACCGTGCCGATGCGCTTTTCGTAACCTCATCGCCGCTTCTCGACCGACTGAAGCCTGAATACCGGTCGAAAATACACCTCCTTAGGAATGGTGTTAATTTCGATCATTTCCAGGGAACATTCGACCGTCCTTCCGAATTCAAGGACATCGATGGTCCCATTGTTTTTTATGTGGGGGCCATTGAAGAATGGTTTAATTCAGAATGGGTGAAGAATCTGGCTGAAAAAAGAAAGGATATCACGATTTTCCTGGTCGGTATGGTAGGCACCGATCTGTCAAATTTGAAGGACCTTCAAAATGTGAAGATTACCGGGCTGAGACCGTATGAAAGCCTGCCCGGCTACATGGCTCATTCAAATGCGGGGATTATTCCATTCAAACGAACGCAGCTTGTGGAGAGTGTCTCGCCGTTGAAACTGTTCGAGTTCCTGGCGTCGGGACTGCCCGTGGTTTCAACATCGTGGTCGGAACTCGAGCACCTTGGGAGTCCGGCGCTGCTCGCAAACAAGAGCGACGAATTTGTGGAGATGGTTTCTAAAGTAATAGACAAGGACTGGAAATCTGATCGGGGTGATAAGTTCAGGGATTACGCCAGGTCACATTCCTGGAAGGCACGATATGATACGGCAATGGAGGTTATCGGTGACTTTCTCAGGAAATAACAGCAAGGTTCGATTGAAATTTCTATCATCAGTAATCCTGCTGCTTTTTCTATTCCCGGTGATTTCATGCTTCGATACGTCCGATTTTGAGAGTGGTTCAGAACCCGGGTCCGGGGAAGGCGGAGTTTACCTCGAAAATAAATCCCATTCATCGACCAGCATCCTGGCAAGTCGATTCGAAAACGGGATGCCGGAAGTTATTACCCGGTTTGAGTTCAGTGAGGATGAAATTGCACGGGTAGAAGCCATATTGAAAGTCGACATTGAGTCTGGAATGGGAATGGTAGTCCGGTTCAGGGAAATTGATGTCCGGTTAAATTATATCATTCCGGAAAATGAGAACGAACTCCTGGCGTTATTTAATTCGCTGTTTAATTATGCCGGGGTGGCTGACCATGCGGACCCCGGCGAAGAACGTCACGCTGTCCTTCTCAGCGGCGACATCGTCTATGAAATTATCTGTGCTGATTTTTATGCCGGCGAAGCTGTCAGGGACACCATTGAAGTAGACGCTCTCCAGGAAATCAAGCTGACCGCTTTTAATGTTGGGAATGAAGCGAATTTGCTCGCTGACAGGGTAATAACCGGGCAGGACCTGGTTTTTGAATCGGAGCGGATCGGTTTCAAACTTGAATCCGCGGTTGAGCAGCAGGTTGAGTTAATGAACGGCGAATTACTCCCGGTTTATTTTTATGAACCATCGGACACAATTTCTATCCTCGATGCCGCTGGGAAACTGGAGGAATATAAAGGATCGGGAGTGGGTATTTTCATTATCGATAATAATCTATTGCTCGTTGAGACCGATGACATCGAGACAGCGGAAGCTGTGTTCCGCCTGGTTGCGATTCCCCCTCCCACTCTCTACGGGTTAAACCGATTCAAAGTCCGGTTAGGAGTTATGAATTTAATTCCTTTCGAGCCGGATTTATCGTCCAACACAATAAGCTCACCGGCTTCTGATGCCGACCGCACATTTCCACTATTCACCAACTGGGGCCGGACTCACATCGAGACTATTTCAGAAGATGAAATTGAAATGATCGATGATTCACTCGCAATCGCGGGATGGGATCTGTTCGATAGATATTCCGGCTTTGGAACTGAAATTACCATGACTGTCCCGACAGGCGGATTGATTAACGAAAGCCCTGAAGAGCCGCTCCCATATTTAGAACCGACACCATTCTGGCCATCCGGCAGTACACTCGCGAAAGCTACACTTGAGGAAGCATTCCGGGAAAGGGAAGGCGACAGCACGAGAGAGCAGGTGGAGGCGATAATGAACTGGGTGATGGAGAATGTTTCGGAACCGGATGAGGGTACCGATCCCAATTCAAGGTCCCGGCTTTACGTTCCGATCGGCAGTTTCGAGGATCTCCTGGAAAATGCCGGGTACAGCGTTTGGGGGAGATCGGATGTTTTCGTAACCCTTTCACGGTCTGCTGGTTTACGAACACGGCAGGTTGCGGGACATGTTTTCAGCGATGAACTGCTTGTCTGGAGCCAGGTTTGGGCGCCGGAAGAAAACACCTGGCTTGATGTCGATACTCACTACGCCCAGGTTGGTGTTGACAGCCTCCATATACCGATCTGGGGAACCCTAACAGGGGAAATGTATTTTAACTATATTGCGTATCCGAAAATCCAAAGATTGTATTAAGACCAATTCCCGGGTGCCGTTGACAAGCTCAGTGAGACATCTCCATCCCGCAAGCCTTTAAAAATCTCCGTGTCGAACGTGCTTGTCGACGATTTTACAACTAACAAAAAAAACGGGTGCCG
>DAOVJF010000049.1 GCA_030673355.1 Planctomycetota bacterium
GAAAGCATACTCGCTGGATCGTATACCGATGCCTGGCGTGGAGCACCGGCTATCGCTCCGGATGGACGGATTATCGCGGTCGCGGACTGGTTCGAAAACCCGAGGCTCATTGTTTTATCTGACTTCGGGATAAATCTGGCCGATAAAGAACTCCAGACCATTACAATGGTCAACTGCCATCCGGCGGTGACATCGGACAATAAAGTCATCCTTGCCGGGTTCATTTCCGATATTGTCACCCTGCATGCGGTTGTCGAAGCATGGACTACCTTTGGCGTCCCGATCTGGTCATACACCGATGATGTGATCGAGATCCTCCAGGGAACGATCGGGATTACCCAGGACGATGACCTTTATTTCATGGACGGACGCGGTGTCCATGACGTCGATTTCCCGAATAACTACCATGTGTACCTCCTTTCGCTTTCGGACACCGGTATTTTTAACTGGCGGACTAAAATATTTTCGAGGACATCCGCCGGGTCGCCAGGCCTGAGCCATTTCCGCGATGGTATTGCGGTCGGGTTGGATGGCACAGCCTACGTTTCCGGGTCCTGGAACCACAAGATATTGGCAAATACAAATATTTCAGGTGTCTCTGCGGTCAATGTCAATGGCGATTTGCTCTGGACATACAACCAACTGGTTGACTGGAGCCAGATTGATTCCTATTACAGTCCCCCGGCAATCGGCAGCGACGGTACAATCTATGTAAATCGCTCAAATCGTCTCGAAGCTTTGAAATAGAAAAAATACCTTTGTTTAAAGGATGGAAACGGGAAGGTTATTTTGCCTTTATTATATTTTGACAATATTTAAATTTTTCGTGATTCAATACTCCATTCAAAGACATCGGCAAATTAACAATCTATACTTTATTTCACACCCATGCATGAATTCTTCCTCACAGAAGGCCTTATCAGGCTCGCTACGGATGAAGCAACAAAAGCCGGGATAGTAATACTCGAAAAAATCACCGTGCAAATCGGCGCTTTAAGCGGGGTAAATATCGACTCAATCGATTTCGCGTTCGGAATCCTAAGTAAAAATAATGAATTAACCCGCGATACCGAGCTTGTTGTTGAAGAAATTCCCGGTCGGGGTAAATGTTCCAGATGCGGTAGGGAAATCGAGCTGGAAAGGTTGTATCTTATCTGTCCGAACTGTAATTCACCAACCGTTGAGATTACCGGCGGAAGGGAATTTATCATCAAAAACCTGGTAGGTGAAGGAGTATCCGATGGTTGATATTGTGGTAATGAGGGCGATCAGTTCTGACAATGAAGCCCATGCGAAAGAGGTTCGTAAGGCTCTCGATCGGAACAAGGTCGCCGGGCTTAATTTAATCTCAAGTCCTGGTTCCGGAAAAACGACACTGCTCGTAAAGACCATCCAGGACAACCCCGGCCTGAAATTCGGTGTTATTGAGGGAGACGTATACACATCCCGTGACGCCGAACGTATTGAAAAAACCGGCGCCCCGTCAGTACAGCTCAATACCGAAGGGTCGTGCCACCTTACAGCGAGTATGATCGAAACTGTCCTGCCCAAACTCGATCTCACCAAACTTGATTACCTGATGGTTGAAAATATCGGAAACCTGATCTGCCCGTCCGCGTTCAGTCTCGGGGTTCACAAGAGGGTGGTTCTTCTATCAACCGCCGAAGGTTCCGACAAGGTCCTGAAATACCCGCAGGCGTTCAATACAGCCGATGTTGTTTTAATCACGAAAATGGACATCGCGGATGTGGTCGATTTTGATGTAAAAATCGTAGAGGACGACCTTAAAGCGGTAAACCCGAAAATCGAACCCTGGCGGGTAAGTGCGGTTACCGGCGAAGGCCTGGACAGATGGTATGATTGGCTGAAGGGCCTTCATGCGTAGCGTAGATGGCCCGTCCGTCACCATTAATAAATTAAAAATGTATCGGACCTTCGTATAACCCGTGAGCCGCTTCGAGCCAGATCTCGCTTAACGTCGGATGCGCTTGTATTATATCCACGAATTCTTCTGCTGAAGCCCCCAGGTTTATCGCGGTATTTACCACCGCGATCAGGTCTGTCGCGTACGGGCCGATCACATGAGCGCCAACGAGCCTGTCGTCATCGCCGCCGGAGATCAACTTGGCAAACCCGTTCGAATCACCGATTACCACGGCCTTCCCGATTCCGGCAAACGGAAATTTGCTCATTTTTACACTCTCTCCAAACCGTTCCCGTGCCTTGTTTTCGTTCAGCCCGACACTTGCGACCTCCGGCTGTGAATAAGTCGCCCTGGGGATATTTTCATATATCAGCGGAATACGTTCGTATCCTCGGATCGACTCGACCGCCAGAATTCCCTCAGCGGACGCTTTATGGGCAAGCATCAAGCCGCCTGCAGCGTCACCGACAGCGCGTATGTTCCCGACCCCGGTGTTGAGATACTCATCAACCTTGATAAATCCTTTATCCAACTCAATTCCGACTTCCTCAAGTCCGCAATTTTCGGTTGATGGACCGCGCCCGACCGATACAAGCACCATGTCGGTTTCTATTGATACTTCACCTTCGCCATCGCGTGGTTTTACTTTCGACACCACGCCTGAATCCGTGATTTCAATACTCTCGACCGATGCGCCGGTCTGCAGGTGAATTTTCCTTTTCTTAAGGGCTTTCTCGTATTCATCCGATATATCGGTGTCTTCCATCGGCAGTGCGCGATCGAGGAATTCAACCATTGTCACCTCAACACCAATCGTTGAAAAAATGTAACCGAACTCGCATCCGATCGTTCCGGCGCCAACAATTAAAATTCGTTCCGGTAAACTCTCAAGCTCGAGTGCATGATCCGATGTGATAATTTTCTCCCCATCTATCGGAAGTGACGGTAGCGTACTTGAATGCGATCCCATTGCAAGGATAATGTGCTTCGCTTGTATCTGCGTGCCTTCAACATTAATTGTTTCCGGATTTATGAGTGTCCCGAAACCATTAATTACTTCAACCCCATTTTTACGCATGAGGCTCTCGACACCTTTCCTGACCTTCATAACGCAGCGGGTTTTGTATTTCATGAACGATGTCCAGTCGAAACCGACATCCGATGCCTTCACGCCAAATGTCTTAACTCCTTTTGCCAACTCGAATGTATGAGCGGACTGTATCAGGGCTTTCGCAGGAATGCAGCCGAAATTCCCACACGTCCCGCCAAGGAACTTTTTCTCAATCAGACCAACCGACATACCAAGCTGGCTCGCACGTATCGCAGCGACATATCCACCCGGCCCACCGCCCAGGATTGCTATATCAAAATTTTTTAAGGTCATCGATCGATCATCCTCAGAATTGAAAAGACTTGAGTTCGCCACCATGGTAAACACAATGCCTTCACTGGTCAAACAAAACCCAAAAAATACCCGCACGGCCCGGAAAGTTCCCGGGCCGTGCCTGTAAAACATACTGAATCTGGTAAAGAGAATTTTTATAGTGGATATTTCTATCCGCGAAACATTTTATAACAAGTACTGACGTTTGATAAATCCGTTACCTTACTCCGAGAAACCGACATCGGGACTGATATAGATGTCGATTACGTAATCCGTTGTGCTGAGTAAATCTTCAAGTAAATCAGCGATAAAAATTGCGTTGATTAACTCAGAACTTGCGCCGTAATATGGTGGCAGTACAAGTTTGTCGTAAATAATCGGGTACCCATCATAGCCCCCGATCTCGCCAAGGCCGTTCGGGTAGAAATAATAGACCCAGGCCTGAGCTGCTGGATATCCGTTATCCAGAAGCATGAGCACATGACACTGGTCGTCCTCATACCGTGGGAAAGCTTCGATGAATCCCGGAATACCGACCAAGATCGGCTTCGCCAGGAACACTGCGTTGAATACATCATATGTGCACGGTGGTGCGCTGAGTGCCGGCGGGTAGCTTGAAACGAGTACCGGTGCTATCGAAATTGCCGGGTTGAGCAGATCAATCGCATTCTGTACAGCCTGAAGGGCTTCCTCATCATTGATCAGGACTACTATCTCAGGATCGTGCGTGTCATGCTCAATCTCGTACTGGAGTTCGATAAGATCGGCTGTGAATGTGCCATCGATCTCACGGCCAAGCACATAGACCGGGCTGCCTGTCAGCAGGTAGGTGGTGTCGACCATTGTTCCGGCATTGTCTTTAATTACGGTTTGCGGTGTAATCTGGAACGTGATTCCGGTCACTGTCAGCGACGTTGGGTTATCGACAGGATCGAGTGCCTGGATCGTTCCCTGGCGCTCGATTATTGAGGGCGGTGCCGTGACTTCAGTTACAATAATTTCTGTTGCCGTGATCGTATTCTCATCACGCTCACCGGTTACACTTACATACTTACCAACTTCCAGTACGGATGGGGCAACTGGTGAACCATTTGTATTTATGATGTTAGCACTCGGGTAATCTTCAAATTTGCCCCCGCTGACGACCAGCGATGTCGAGTCAATTTCCTCGATATGCCCGCTCCGGGTGACTGTGAATTCCAGTCCCGGATTTGTCGGGCCGGGTTCGACAACAACGCTCGACGCGATGTTGTTCCCGGCAAAGCTTGTATAGTTTACGGTAGCGTTTTTGCCGTTCGAGATATCCGACAATGTAAGGATGGAGCCGTCAATTTTGCTTTCTAAATTCGTGTGACCCCAGATTTCGTAGAGGTTTCCACCGACCGAAAGTGTGTTTGACCCGATGCCCGTTATCGTACCGAATACAACCGTTGTTTCGGTGTAGTCGAGAATTTCCATGTAGGGCGCGTGTGCATCGGGAATCGCATCGTGGTTGTAATCGATCGCGACCAGGTCATCGAACAGCCCATCGGAATCGAGATCGAAATAAAGCAGGTCTGTCATAAAATCAAGCTGCAGTCGCGCCACACGGCTGCCGTCCGGACCTTCGTATTCGTAGATCATTTCCAGAATGGAATCTCTGGGACGATGAATTATGATTTCCAGGAGGGTACCGATTCCGTTGGCGAGGGCGATTGGGATATTCAGGCTGATCGGGGTCTGGGTCGATCCATCTCCATGGAGATCGGCTTCAACTATGAACCGAAGATTGAAAAACGCCAGCGGGTCTGGTTCGTTCCCATCAAACTGGTAATTACCGCTGATACTCAGGTTCGATGGATTTGGAAGCGGGACGCTCCCGATGTCATCACCCGGATCTATAATTCTTGCCGCATAACGAAGTTCAGGAGGTGCAGGGCCGTCAAACATATCCGGGGGTGGAGGTGCGAGAGGTACCGCTTGAGAAAACGTGACGGTTCCCGTCAGCCATGCTGATGGTGTGGTGCCGGGATAACTGCTCCCGCCACCGCCACCGCACGATGTCAGGACTGTGAGGATGGTAATTACTCCAACGATCAGGCTGATGCTTATCAACCGTTGGGCGTTATATCTTTGAGGTTTCCGATTTTCCCAGTCATATGACATTAAAATCAACCTCCGTTTATAATTCCGGGCCATTATCCTTCCTGCCCGTTATTATTATAAACCACATCCTTAATTTTACTTAAAGCTCACCATACATTTCTGCAAATTCGTCCAGAACATGTGGATCGGCCAGCGCTTCTTTTAATGCCGCCCCAAGCCTTGTGGCCCCATCTATTATCTCACCTTCTTCAAGAAGGCTCCAGCTCAACCTGAATCCGGAGGCATCCTGCTTGCCGGGCCAGAAGAAATTCGCGACCGCAAATTCTACTCCACGCTCGCGGCAGTAATGATACAGCGCCAGCGACTTCAACTCCTTTGGAAGATTAACCCACAGGCAGAATCCGCCTTTGGGTTTCGTCCACGTTAACTCCTTCGGAAAATGCTCACCCATAGTTTCAAGGAGTGCGTCCCGACGGGCTTTATATATTCGTTTCGTTCTTCTCAGATGCTTGTCCAGGTAACCCTTCAGTATGAATTCGTGCATTATTACCTGGAGGAAGAAACTGTCGCCGCGATCGACACCGCGTTTCATCCGCACCAGCGGTACGGCCAGTTCGGACGGCAGTGTCACCCATGCAAGTCTCAACCCAGGTAAAAAGACCTTCGAGAAACTTCCTATCCTTATGACAACACTGTGCCGGTCGAGGTTCTTCAGCGTCGGAACCTGGGCCCCGTCGTAACGAAGGTCCTGCGCGTACGAATCTTCGATTATCGGTATTTTATGCTCAGCCGCGATTTCTATAAGCTGTTTTCGTCTGGATACCGACATTGTTGTCCCGGTCGGATTGTGGTGAGTCGGGATTGTGAATATCGCGCCTATTTTATGCTTCTTGATAATCTCTTTGATTTTTTTAACCTGCATCCCGTTGGCATCGACCGGAACGCCATGGTACGGGATCCGTCGCGCGATCAACAGGTTCAGGATCACGGCGTACGTTGGCATCTCCACAATTACCGCTTCGTCCGGTTTCAAAAGTAAATTTATCAAAAGATTGAGTCCCTGCTGGAAACCGGACGTAATAACAACGTCATTCTGCCCCGGCGCCATCGGGGTCCCGGACAACGCTTCTTTCTTCTCAAGCCATTCAACAAGGGGTTGATATCCCTGCGGATGGCCGTAATCGAAGAAAAACGCTTTTGGATCCCAGAGGAGCTGCTGCGTGATCTGCTTGATCTGCTCGAACGGGAATAACCTTGAATCGGGCAAGGCTTTTATGAAACTGATCGGCTTGGACGGTTGCTCGGTCGCCTTACGCTCAGGCGGGAGAGAGAAAAATCCCCCCGGGATCTGGTATGGTGACCAATCCATTTTTAAATCGATTGTCTCTGAACTGGTATCCTCTGGTGTAGTTGGCGGTTTGGAGCCGTCAAGATGGTCAAGTTTGGACCGGTCGACAACGAATGTCCCGGACTGGGGCCTTGATTCAAGGTATTGATCTGCGATGAGTTCCTGGAAAGAGATCAGGATGGTCTTGCGGGATACACCGAGCGATTCGGCTAAATCACGGGAAGAGGGGAGGCGAGTTCCGGCTGCGAGGAGGCCTGTATCGATGAGGCGGCGAACTTCGGCAATAATTTGCCGGTAGAGGGGGACAGGGGCGTTCTTGTCTATCTGGATACGCATTTGGAGCTCAACCCCCCCTACTGCCCGAAAATTCACTTATAATATATAGTAAAAGGGCAGTCGGGAAAATATCCAATTGGACACCAGTTTCAGGGTACCAGTTTTTAGGGAAGATTGGAAACCAATTAGAAACCCCCGTAAACCTCCCGTAAAACCCCCGTAAAATCCCGTAAACCACCGTAAACCACCGTAGAACAGCACGGCAGTGCGTCATAATTCATCAATTCACCCTTTCAAAAGACACACTGCCGTGCGATTCTACGCATATTTTCTTCACCGATTTCATTCGTTAATTCCAGATCGGGTGGCGTTGACAAGCTAAGTGAGACATCCCCATCCTGCAAGCCTGGAAAAATCTCCGTGTCGAACGTGCTTGTCGACGGTTAAGCTTTTTCATTTTTATTCGCTTTCCTGAATTTCAAAATTTACATTTATCCCACCTTCCTCCAGAGCTGGTATCTGTACATTAATTGCTTCTTCACTAAGAGGGTTACCATACAGAGTGATGTTAGTAGATGGATGTAGTGATGTACTTTCAACAAAAGGAGTTAAGTCTGATATTAAATTATTCTCCAGATAGATTCTGCTTAACTGTGAAGGATTTGCCAGCGGGGCGACATCGGTGATCAGGTTTTCACCCAGGTCGATCACCCAGAAATTATTGAGATTGGACAGTGGGCTTATATCAGTAATATAACACCCGTCGAGATATATCATTTCAAGGTTAAGCAGAGTGTTAATCGGTTGAATGTTATCAATCGGGTTGTCACTGAGATATAACGTTTCAAGATTAAGCATGCCTGAGATCGGGTTAATGTCAGATATCAGGTTCTGAGTTGCCAGCAAGTGGGTGAGGTTTTGGAGGTTGGTCATAGAGCTGATATCACTTATCTTATTGCGCAGTATCCATAAGTCTTCAATCTGCGTTAATCCATTGAGTGGAGTGATATCTTTAATATTGTTATCACCAAGGTGGCAAATTCTTAAATTCCTGAAATTGGCCAGGACGCTGATATCACTTATTGCATTATAGTTCAGATCCAGTTCCTCGAGCTTTACTAATCCTGCCAGTGGCGAAATATCCTCAATTTTTGCATCAACAGCTTCTACCCAGTCATGCCCGAGATCCAGAACCTCAAGATTCACAAGGCCAGATAATGGAGATACATCTGAAACCGGGCAATCACTAAGTAATAACTTCGTCAGATTGGATAAATTTGATATTCCACTCATATTCGAGACAGGATTTTTATAAAGATTTAATTCTCTCATTTTTACCATATGTGTTAAGGGTGAGAGATCAATTACGCTATCTGCCCTGAGAGTAAGGACCTCAAGCTTGATCAGACCGCTTATTGGGCTCAGATCACGGATCATACAGACAGATAAATCAAGGGTTATTAGATTTTCTAAATTTGATAATTGACTTAAATCCAGATACACATCTGAAGAGCTGATTGCAGAGTCACTAATTCCAGTATTTAAATTTAAAACTTCAAGATTTATCAGGCGATTAAGAGTAGAAATATCTTCGATCTCATTATTTGCCAGATTTAGTTCTCGTAATTCGGTCAATCCAGCCAACGGCCGGATATCGGAAATCCTGTTAAAACTCAAATCCAGTATCCTCAGATTTCTGAGTTGTCCCAGGACACTGATGTCTTCAAGATTATAATCGGATATTCGAAGCTCTTCGAGATTTCTGAAGTACTGAAGACCTTCGAGATTTTCGATATGATCGTCACTAGTATTAATCTGCAAATCGAATTTTGTTATTTTTTCAAGCTCGGATGTATATATCCCACCCTGTGAAATTCCGATCTCCCGACGGATTTCTCTTTCGAGAATTTCGTCAGCGAAAAATACTAAACGATCTGGCTGTGTACATGACGAAACAGCTATTATGACCATAATAACAACAATGAAATAAGACTGACTTAATATTCTTAGAAATTTCATTTCGTCCTAATTATAAAGAATGTATTCATACTTTATCACAATCCCATTTCAGGAATTAACTGATTCATATTCCTCCTGAAATCCTCCGGCGGTACATCCACGTAATTCGCGTATCTAATATCATCCATCACACCCGACCCAAGTATCGCCGCTACCGCCGCCGCTCCGAATCCGGTTGTCCTCTGCATAGCGGTGAAATTTTCATCATGAAGAATTACGTATTTCCTTTCCCACCGATTTTCTCCAAATGTAACGACAATCTGTATCAGCACCTGGTCCTCGGTTATAAACCCGCAGGAATTCATCACTGCTTCGGAAAATGATTTCAAATTCATCCGGCATTCAAAAAGCATGAAACGAATCAATTCCACATGCCCCGGGAAACGGATCGTCTTGTAATTACATTCCTTCACACCACGCTCCATCATTGAATCAAGAAGGTTCGCGATCCCACCACTCGTGTTAAATGCTTCGAGCTGCCCAACTCCCTCGAAAATAATCTCCTCCACATCACCCAGCGGATCGGCCTTCACCTTTTCTCCATCTATCACCGCGAAACATTCCTCGCGATATTCGTTGTAAAGTCCCTGCGGATTGAATGTAAGCCCGTATTTCAATGTGCCTTCTGGATTTACCGGTAGGCCCCCCACTCGTATCAACACTGAATCAGCGCCACCCAAAGCGAGGTATCCCAGCTCAGCGATATTGTTCGCCAATCCCGGCGCCAGCCCAAGGTCGGTCATACACGGGGCTTTCGCGTCATGTTCCGCGGCATCTCTAATTCTGGTGGCGGTATCGACATTCCCGCCAAGGTCGCAGTAGCGGGTGCCATTTTCGATGCATTTTACCACGAGATCATAATTCAAATGGAAAGGTAAAGCCGACACAACGATATCCGGATTATGCTCCGGAATAAATGATTCCTCAATTATGTTGCCCTGTACCAGCATGACCGGGACATTAAGCTTATCGAGGAGGCGCTTTGCATTTTGCACGTTATTTTCAAGGAATTCGATCCCGATAATTTCATAGCCGAGAACGTGAAGGCCGTATGCGATCGCGACTCCCTGGATTCCCATTCCCGCAATTAACGCTTTTTTCATGATATAGAATATTCCTTAAACAGGAGCTAATATCAAGGAGCATCCCAAAAAGATTTAAATAATATTCAGGCCTCCTGTTTCTGGATAATATCAAACAGGTCAACCCACTCTGAATCCCCGCTACCCGCGTTTCTCGCGACCATCCACGCGCATAATGCGACTGCATCAGCCGCGTCATCGTAACCCCCCGACGGTGCTTCCACCCTGAAACCCCAACTTGTGATGTTAATTTCCAGCATGGAAAGCTCATCAATAAGACGCGGGTTACTTGGTAAGACTATCCGGCCCGACGTCATGAGATC
Organism: Planctomycetota bacterium; assembly: GCA_030673355.1. GTDB lineage: Bacteria > JAJVIF01 > JAJVIF01 > JAPKYR01 > JAPKYR01 > JAPKYR01. The sequence continues at coordinate 10,442 of DAOVJF010000049.1, forward strand.
CCTTAAAAATGAATATGTCTCCTGGTTGCTTTTCGATGTAGCGGGGATCTCGATCGCGTTGTAATCCTTTGATTTCAACCGCTCTATCAGATATGCCGACTGGTGCTGGTCGAAACTTACCCCCATCACCTTTCTTCCCTCAGCAAGCGTTATGATCCGTTTTTCGATCTCCCCGGCATTCAATACTTTACCCGGGCCCGCCTGGTAAATTTCAACTCTCTCGATTACCACCCTCCATTTGTCCTCATCGACCTGGTCAAGGAAACCGAGCGCGATCGCTGTCGCGTCATGCTTGAATCCGAGATCGACATGAATGTGATACGCGACATCATCCGGTGCCCGAGGGATTTCATCAACCACGCAAGTGTGGATATCGTCGAGCTTTAAAAACCGTCCATGCGGCGCGAGGAATTCTGCCCCGTACTCCTGCCTTGCAAGGTTCTCATCACGCACGAATTCCTCTTCGAGTTTCTCCCTCGGGATTTTCGGGTTCATTACCCATGTCGGGACCTGGATTGCAAGCATTCCCGCGCGCATTCCACGCTGTTCGAAAAGGTCCC
>DAOVJF010000610.1 GCA_030673355.1 Planctomycetota bacterium
ATTTAAAAAACCGATGTGCACTTTTAGCCTGTACATGATTATAGCACAGCGTTAATCAGGATTAGGTTATTTGGCGTCTTATATCGTAATTTCGGATTTCTTAAAAAATTTTAATAAACTATTGATTTATCTGTATTTGTGTCGTAAATTTTAATTAGGGATTGTATAGAATTCCTAAGCTCATTTGAACTTTTATTAAGGGCTTTTATCTGCTCTCTTCGAATTACCAATTTATCCGTCCTAATATGATCCGGGTAACACCCTGGACGGAGGGAGTAAGATTATGGACTCTACTGAAACTGAAAATGTGAGCGAAGGAAGTCAAGTTAGTTTCAGCTCGCCAAACATTCGCGAGAAGCTGGAGAGCACGAATAACAAGATTTTGTATTTAATCAGGAAAGTCAACCAGCTTTCAAAATCTCGGAATGGTAAAGGCGATTCTACGGTCGATCCCGAACGTATGCGCGTTCTTGCCAGGAAACTGGGCAGGATCGGTTTGTCTATTGAATACACGGACGGTCGCGGTTGTATCAAGCTCCGGGCGGACGACAAGCGCGGGCTTGATAATCTCAAACGGTTGAACACCATCTTCTCCATCGAAGCGGTCGAAAGTTTCATCGAAAATGTAATCAGATGATAAATTTTCGGTTCTCGCTCTTATCGATTGACGTATCCCTCATTCTTCTGGGGGTTTTTCTTTGCCGTAGTATTCCCTGGAAAATGTTGTGAGCGTCACGGCCAGGGTGAAAATCCATAAAATAATCCACGGCCATGGCGAAAATACCTTTCCCGATTCTCCAAGAGTGCCCGATAGGTAAAAAAATAATCCAACTGACAGGTAAAACAATACCGCTGTCCTCACGCTACTCAGTTTCCCGAAAAAGAATGCAAGGATTCCCAGGATCACCGTGCAGGCGAGATAGATCGACGCCAGCACGGTCAGGGCCTCTGGTACTAACGGGTAATCACGACGCAGCAGGAACCACCAGATCAACCCGATGAACGATGAGAAGTCCAGCACGAACAGGAGGGCCACTGTCAGGACCTGATTCCATCGCGATGGGAACCCTTCGCGGATATGCCTGAGCATTTCGTGGAATGCAAGCATGGTTAAAATATATCACATTCTCCGGCGATGATTGCCCGGAATACATCGCTGTCAATTGACACGGGACGCATCCGTTTGTATTCTTCATGGACGTGTGTTAATCCAGATGAAGGTGAAACATGGCTCTCGTTACAATAATAGTTGGAAGCGCGACAGACCGTCCGGTGGTTGACCCCACGATGGATATCCTTAAAAGGTTCAAAATCGATTTCGAACTGAAAGTCGCCAGCGCGCATCGCGATCCCGAACGCACCGCGGAAATAATCGAGGGTGCCGAGGAGAACGGTACGCGTGTTTTCATAGCGGCGGCGGGGATGGCTGCGCATCTCGC
>DAOVJF010000260.1 GCA_030673355.1 Planctomycetota bacterium
AATTCATCCTGCATGCCGAAGAAAGCAAGACCGGGGATGTGGTCAGGATCAAATTCCACCAGGACATCGATATCACTATCCGGACCGAAATCATCTCGTAGAACCGAACCAAAAAACGATAACTTGCGGATGTGATGTTTTCGGCAGAAATCTGCGATTTCAGCGTCCGGTATATTTATATTACAGTTAACCATCCAGCCTCACCTCCATATGAAATTTGACTGGAATTTAAAACAAAGCGCTTTCCTTCAATGTTAATCTGTGCTGCTGAAAGCGACTATCAGGTTTGTGGTGGCGGAGGTGGAGGGATTCGAACCCCCGGTACCTTGCGGCACAACGGTTTTCAAGACCGTCGCCTTAAACCACTCGGCCACACCTCCGTGAAGGATTATAACAGAAAGATGCTGTGGAAAAAATGATTCCAGGGGACACCTGCATTTCGGGACGAAATGAGATGTCCCCGAATATTTTGCATCTGCTTTTCGGGACGAAATGAGATGTCCCCGAATCAGTTGACATCAGGAATGGTGGTGCATCAGAAATGGTGGCGCACGAGGTTATTCATATATCGTGTTATTCAACGTCGATGTCAGGGATTTCCTCATCCTGGTCATCATAGCTGCCGATACGGATTACCCCGATACGCTCACCCGCGATTATCTCCTCGCCTTCCCAGCAATAGATCGCTTCGAGAATACCGTCAACAGGGGATTCAAGCTCGACCGTGGCCTTATTTACCTCAAGCTCGATGATCGGTTCCCCGAACTGAACTTCGTCACCTTCGTTCTTCAGCCAGTTGATGATCTGGACTTCGTCTATCGAATCCGAAAAAGCAGGGACAACTATATCGGCGTGTTGTGGCATAGTTATTATCTACCTGGAATATATCCTGGTTTTCCTAAAAATAATATCGGGAATTGATCCGATAGATTCTTAATTTTTACCGGATGAAATAAAAAAGTGCGGGGGAGATTTAAGATCAATCGGGTTCGGGATTCAATTTTCCATCGGATCCTGATTCCTCACCGTTTTTGGCCTGTCCGGGTGTCCAGTCCGGGACCTGGTCTGCAGGGATCGTGCCCATAGCGAGGTGCAAACTTGTACAAGCCACTTCGAGCATATCCCTGTCGGGTTCAAGGGCAGTGACTTTCTGAAGGAGTTTTCCGGGCCAGGTCAGGATCTTGATAAACGGGTGTTTATCGTCGAATCGGGCGGTGAACCGGATGAATTCGTAACCGATGGATGCAATCATCGGGAGGAAAAGAATATGGAGCCCGAACCTGACAGCGTAATTCGTAAAGGCTAAATTCGGATTACCGGTAAGCCACATTGTAATCAGGGGGAACGTCATAGCGACCAGCAAACTGAACAGGACGATCGAGAAAAGGAAACTCGTCCCGCAACGCGGATGGAATGTCGGGTATTTTTCAATGTCATCGATACTGAGATCGCTTCCCGCTTCGTACGCGTTGATCGTTTTGTGCTCCGACCCGTGATATTGAAAAACCCGTCTGATTTCTTTAAGAAACCTGATTGAAAGCATGTAACCCACCAGGATCCCGGCTTTAATAATACCTTCTATGAGGGAGAAAAAGACGCTGATGCCGATCGGCATGGTTTCACGGTCAAAATCAATTCCAAAGAGCATGAAAATACCTTTGGTGATTAATATCGGGAGGAATTTAAAAAGCAAAAGAGCGATCAGCAGGCCGAGTATCATTGCTATACTTTCAATAAACGGATTGCGGGGCGATTCGTCGGGATCGGCCACCTGGCCGGAATACATCAACGCTTTATATCCAAGGGACATGCTGTCGACAAGTATCAGAAGCCCTCGGAGAAACGGGGTTTTGTACCAGAAATTCTTCTTCTTTTCATCCACACCTTCCCGGAGGACCTTTTTGACAATTTTGCCGTCCGGTTTACGGCATGCCACAACGGTACGTTCAGGGCCTTTCATCATGACCCCTTCGATGACCGCCTGCCCCCCGTAGAGGGATGTCTGCTCCTTCCGGAGTGCGGCTTCGGCTTCGTCTGGCGCCATCAGGCCGGATAGTAGAAATTTTATGGCTACGGGTAATTTCATTATATTATTGAATACCTTACGGGCATTATCGCTTAAGAAAAGAGCTACCAGTATATTCTGATAGCCCTGAGTATTCATATTTGGACAGGAAGCACCTGGACTCAGGATGATTCTTCCTTGACCTGGTAATTGCCTTTCGAGTGTTCGTACCTTCGTTTGAACCTTTCGACACGACCGGCGGTATCGACAATTTTCTTCTTGCCGGTGAAGAACGGATGGCATGCTGAGCAAAGCTCGACACGTATCTCTTTCCGTGTGCTTCCAACCTCGAAGGTATTTCCGCAGGCACATGTCACGGTTGCGTTAAAATATTCCGGATGGATTTTTGGTTTCATGGCAAAAAAACCTCCGCCCTGATTTTCCGGCGGACAGATGAAATTACCACATTATTGCTTATACTGCAAGGTTGAGAGTAAATTTAGCCGATAAATTGAGATTTCGATTTAAGTTTACTTAATTAATGTTAAACAGGACGTTGAAATGAAACCCCCGCTGCTATATTATTTAAGGGTTAACACTAACGTTCTGATACGCAAGAAGTAATACAAGTGCCGGGCAATCTGTTACTTCTCTAGAACCGAGGTTGAAAATGTTTTGTCACAAGTGTGGAGCTAAGATCCTCGATGAATCAAGGTTTTGCCCTCAATGCGGGACGCCCTCTCAGGCGGTGGGCGGCGAAGGTACACCGACAAGCTCAGAGACGCAGGTTACGAGCACTCAATCAGACAAGAAAAAACAAACTGGGTGTGCAAAAGGCTGCCTGGTCGTAGTAGCAATCTTCATTGTAATTGGGATTATTGGTGGCATTACTAATTCTTGTGAGGCACAGAAATTAGAGCAGTCGATTTCCAATGCTCAATTCAGCTCCACCAGCGACATCCAGTCGTTCATTCGAGAACATGATCTCGACATCCAGGAGACTGCGACCGGATGGGAAGCGGAGAGAGAGCTCTATCAAGATTGCGTGGATATGCTTTATATACTATACCAGGTACTGCAAGAAGAGGAGCGACGAGAGCAAGCAACAGCAGACGCACGACAATTACTTGAGAACCCGCCTGAAGAAGATTACGGCGCCCATATGACCGAATTACAGGCACTCAGGCAATATGTCGAAGAAAGTGAGCTATTGACAGCGATTGATTCGGAGTTAGAACGACTGGAGCCGTTACGAATCGTAGAGGATGTTCGACGTCTCCTGGAAAATCCACCTGACGGCAATCATGGCGAGTATGTGGCAAGTCTTCAGTCATATCGCGACCTCGTCGAAAGTGAGGATCTCCGCAGTGAGCTTGACTCCAGGATCACTGAACACCAAGAGTTAGCCGATCAAGAAGAGGCATTGGATAGAGAGAGGACTGAACAAAGAAGGCGAGAAGCAGAGTACGAGGAGAAGGGGGAGGAAGCAAAAGAGCTTACTTCAACGCTGTTTCGGACGGTGAACCCCCAAGCCACGATCAATTGGGCTACCTACGAGTATGGAGTTGTAGAGGGTGGAACGAAGGTTCTCGTAAGGTTTGAGTATTCTGTACTTAACGCCTTTGGCACAAGAGTTCAAAGACAGTATTCGGTTTGGTTGAACTATGAGCTAACTGAGGTTATAGACGAACAGGACGAGTTTCTGTATTTCAGAGAGTAAAGAGGTTATAATTTCAATGGCGTGATCTGTTTATCCCTGATCTCGCCATCAATTACTTAATTCCTGTGCAGGAAGGTTATATTAACTACCAAATCATCGCGCACGTCGCGGAGGAATTATGCGTTGCCTGTTTTTTGGATGCCTGATTATAAGCATGATGGTTCTATCTGCTGCCGGATGCTCAGGCTCATCCTCACCCACCACACCTGCCAGCAATCCGGATCAGCATACTGCTTTAATTGATGCCGCCCTCGATGGTGTTGAAACTCAAAACACTGAACTCGTCTCAATAAAACTCGATAACCACGAGCTTCTGCCTTGGGGATTCAGGGACGTGATCCTGTTTTCTGAAGGTACATTCCCCCTCGATATCGTCCTGGAGGAACCCGACCGGGAAATCGTGCTGGAGGTTGAGAACGCAATACTGCTCGTTGATGGTGAAGAATCAGAGGAATATCGTGGGCCTGCGAACGCTGAATTTGAAGTCACTGAATTCTCGGAGCGGATTGCGATTCATCTGGAGATTACCGGAGAACGCTTACAGACAAGGGATATCATCGTGCGTACCGCACCCAGCCCGCACCGTCCCGCACCGGGAATGTCCGGATTTCATTCCTACACCGATCCGGAAACAGGGGCAACGTTCGATATTGCGGAGTGGGAGCTTTTATTTGGTGTACAGGACGGTACGAGTCTCAAAGCTGTGGAAGCGCTTGTGGCAGCTCTCGACTGCGAAATCCTTCGCGAAATTCCAAAAATAAATATTTTCAGGATTCGGATTCCGGCTAACCAGGCTTATGAGAGGTCCATCCGGCTGTTTGAGTCGAGCGGGATTGTTGAATTTGCAGAACCTAACGTCCTAAGGTATCCAAGCATTATTCCAAACGACACGTATGAATATCTCGAATACGGTAACGATCTGATGCAGTTATATGACGCATGGGATATCACTCAGGGCACGGACGATATCATTATCGCGGTAGTTGATTCCGGAACCATGCGCGATCATCCCGACCTAGCGGCAAACTGCCTTGTGGGCGAAGATTTTATCGATCCGATAGGCGATGGGGAAGGCGGCGAAACACCGGGCGACGGAGCCGGTGATGACAGTAATGTCGGTCATGGTACCCATTGCTCAGGAATAGTCGGAGCAATTGGGAATAACAGCGAAGGCGTC
>DAOVJF010000035.1 GCA_030673355.1 Planctomycetota bacterium
GGTCCCGTACCGTCTCCAAACCCCTTGTCTTGTTCTGCTCAGCCGCTTTTTCCTTTTCAAGCTTCCGGATTTCCTGCACCAGATCGTCGGACGTTTTCGTTCCGTCCTTGAGTTGGGTCTCCAGATCGGCCATCCGACCCTGACCCGCTTCAAGCTCCACGATTCTGGCCTGTTGCAGTTCGATTTCTTTTACCAGTTTTGATTTTTCGTCTTCAAGATCATCTAAATTCTTTTGCTTTTCCTTCAGCAGAGGTTCCAGCTTAAACGTTCGATCGCGGTCTTCTATCAGTCCAACAATCTTCTTCTCCTGTTCCTTATTCTCCTTTACAGCCTCCTCGTAACTATCCTCCAGTTTCGTGAGTGCGTCCCGTGCTTCCTGAACCTGATTTTCCAGGTCGGTCATCCGCGTGCTTCCACCCTCCAGTTCTGAGTTCCTCGCCCTCAGGCTTTCGACCTCTTGCCGGAGTTTCCTTGCCCTGCTGATCGTTTCACTGGTCGATGCAATTACATCATCCAATGAACTGAGCGAATTACTCACAATTGAATTCTGTCGCTTCAATATTTGAGACTCAGCCTTGCCAGCATTCCGAAGTTTCTCCTTAAGCTCGTCTTCCAGCTCGTCTACAGTTGAGTGTTCCTGCTTATACTTCAGGAGTTCTTCCTTGAGAGTCTCGTTTTCTATGCGGGCGTTCTTTGTAAGGATAATCGCTTCGGATGTCGATGATATGAGGTTGTCCACCACATCCATTGCGTAGTGTAACGATTGTTTTGGGTGTTCCGTTTGAGTTACAGTGTGACTCGTTGAAGTTTGTGGAGCCGCTTGGCCTTCAAAGATAGACATCGATCCTTAACCTCCGTCATTTGCCCATTCCATCCACAGTCTCGATGAACAGGCTGAACCCCTCTGCAATAACCCCTTCCTACAGGTACAGATGGTATAGAAATACGGTTAGACCTTCCAGTGAATCTGTAATTGTACAATGGAAACGAACATCCTGCCACTTCTTGCCCGGTTTTTTAGCCTGAAATACAGTTTCGCCCTGGAATCCTGATAAACATTATGAAAAAGCCCTTCTTCATACTCGAAAAAGGGCTTACATCTTCCGGCCACCGCCCACAAGCGCCGTTCTGTAAAGAGTCCATTCCCAAAAATCCCTATTCGATATGTACGATACCTGATTGAACAGGGAATATGTAGTATTCAACAGTTGCCATTTCCAGCGTCAGGTCCTTATAGGTTTCCATGGATACGTACAAATCAGACCCCGGATTGACTCCGACATCTATGTCGCAGATTATAAACAGAACCAACGGTTCCTCGTTCGAAAATGGGAAAGAAAGACCGTCGAATCTCGTACGGTTAAAGAGGGGATTCGTGTCAGACGCGATCAACTCGTCACCTATGTCGAAATCACCGCCTCCATCGGAATCGATATACAAATTCACTGCCCCGAAACGTGCCAGAGAATCACTTGAATGCTTGTTGATAATTAATTCATTTAGCCAGCCGGTGCAGGGAGTTTCGAATTTCAGTTTCAATAACGGTACATCCGTATCTCCCGGAGGTGCCGATACGGGTGCGATACTTTCATCCATGAGCACAAGATTGTTGGTATTATTTTTAATCTTCAGTCCGTAGGTAGTTGAGTTCCCCAGATCCGGCGAATAGACGCTAAGGTAATATGTGGCCCCTTTCATCACACCTGTAACGATTGATTCAAACGATGAATCGGCATGGTTCTCAACAGTCGAGTCGGCGATCATCTGGTAAAACCATGGATTTGGATAAAGGGCCATATCGAGGTCCTGACCCCATGTATAAATGTCGAGGAGGATTTCGAGGCAGCCGTCGGAATCAGCGGTGAATCTGTAGAGGTCCCAGGGATCGGCGAACGGATTATCGAGGGGTACATCATGAATGCTGTCGTACAGTTCGATTCCTGTGGGGGTGAGGTCGAGTTGCGCGAAGCCATTATGGTCTTCAAGGTCGGTGAAACGGTCGGATCCGTAAACCGCCCGAACCGCGTTTACCCGTCCCCATCCCGTATGGATATCGAAGCCCGGCTCATGGAGGTCGTCCGCGGTCTGTTCGATCCTCTCGCGGTACCAGTAGCCGTGCTCTCCCGGATGGTAAGACATAATCAAAGCCATGACGCCTGCGGTTGTCGGGGTCGCGCACGAGGTGCCGTTAAAAAACGGATGATTGACGCCATCCCAGTATTGATCGTCTCCGGAGCCGAATATTGTGTAATACTTTTCGCCATATCCCGCAATGCTTAGGTGATCCCCATAGGAAGAGCCCCACCACCAGTTGCCCCAGGTCGGTGAGATTCTTCTTTCATCATGCGGAACGCCATATCTGGTAAAGGGTACAACTGCAGAGACAGCCATAACGCAATCATATCCTGCAGGATAATTTACTGCCGTTCCATTGAAATTACCGGCGGCTGCGAGCATCATTGGTCCGTTACCGTCGTCCCAGGTATCATATGCGGCTATTTCCAGAACCTCCGTGGGGACGGGGACATAAAAAGACATGGAGATAATGTCGGCACCGTTGGTCTTTGCGTAGTCCCAGCCTTCCACCACATTGTCGACTGGGCCTAATGTCAGTATCCCGCAGTTAGCGCGAATCGCCATCACTCGTACGTTTGGGGCGAGACCGCTGACTCCGACATTGTTATCCTGGGTGGCAGCTATAACACCTGCGCAGGCGGTTCCGTGGTACCAGTTCGAGCCGTCAAGATCGAACGGAATATTGTTCTGCTCCCAGCAGTTCCATCCCCACCAGTCATCTATCCAGCCATTATCGTCATTGTCGATACCGTCATCGGGATTAAGGTATTCAATCTCATTTATCCAGATATTTTCGTTGATATCCTCGTGCGTGAAACGTATGCCTGTGTCCAGAACCGCTACAATTACGTCTTCATCGCCCTTCGTGTCGTTCCAGACTATACTGGCGCCGAGTTTCGCGGGACCCCACTGCTCCCAGATACTGTTGCGGGGATCGTTGTCCGGGTCGCTGTCGCTTTCCCACATCGGATCGTTCGGAACATAGGGTGCGCCTGAAAAATGCACGAGATAGTTGGGTTCGACGATTCGGATTCCAGGATCGGGTTTCAGACTGTCGCACATTTCTTCCACCGGAGTTCCGTCAGTAATTCTCATTCGATGGAGGGTACCCCAGTTGTAAGCTTTCTCCCGTACAGGGGCTAGTGGGAATTGGTCGAAGAACCTGCTGCCCACTGCCGCTTCGGTTTCATCTGTGAGCACCACCAGGATCTCACCGGGCATAAAAATTTGTCCATCCAGATCCAGATGAGTTCCGGGGGACAATTCTTCCGACCTCTCTATATCCGGGAGTGCGGGATCATTTGATGTATTACAACCGACAACTACCATAGCGACAAAAAGCAGGACGATAATAATCCTGATGATGTGACCCGAATTCGATAAACGCATATGACACTTCCTGGTAACGATACTGTGAGAATTATAGCATTGCAGGTGAATAACGAACAGACCCGAGGTGATTTTACTGCAACATAGCTTGGCAGGGCGGATTCTCATTCTGGCATCAGACCTGGAAGAAGCACTGGAAATATGCACTCCTTCTTCAGCACTATAATCCTTCAATTTACGTTGAAGGTTTTTTCTTACCGGTTTAAGCAATTTAATACTCCTTAACAGTTGTGTATGATGTATTTGACGTATTTTCTAAGGTAGACGTTAAGTGATTAATTTAAATAAAATACTATTCCTTGACATATTAATAGAAAAATATATATAATTTCGTTTCATTCCTCGGATTATTGGTTGAAGGTATAAAAGGCATTCCAATATAAAGGTTTTTTGCTGTTCCTTAATACAACAAATTTTTTACACTAGAGGAGTTCATCATGACACGCAAATTCTCATTGCTCGGTGTCGCCATCCTTCTGGCGATTATGGTCGGTTGCTCGGGCGGAGGTTCCCCGTTAATTCCCGCCAACCCGGACCAGGATTTAACCTTAACAGGATCAAGCGACCAGCTCGAAAAAAGCCCCGCTTCCAATATTCTCTGGGGATTCTGGCAGGGCATCCTTAACACGGAAGACCTGACAGTCGAGTTCGTTCCTGTTCGTGAAGGTTCGTTCCACCTGAATCTGTCGAAATTCCTTACAGAGGGACAGCTCGGCCTGGCGGCCCAGGTCAACTCCTGGGATCCTGGAACCGGATTACTCGATGTCGATGTGACCCTCACGCACCCGCTGCCAGATTCCGACTTCAGGGCGTTCGATGTTCGCGCGATCTTCATGGGAATGGGCGACACACTGGTATCCAAAACCGATCCGAACCTTGTATATGCGGACATCGACGGCACGAGGATCCTTAACGCGGACGGCTACACGCGCTGGTGGAACGCAGTCGAGTTCTCCACGCCGGGCTTCTTCGGATACAATGAGGATTTTGTCGTGCCCGGATTTTTAATTCCGACAACGACTTTGAACCCATACAAGTACTTTTCCGATGCGCTTTTCCCCGACGACCCGGTAATTCCAAAGATCAATCTGGATAACCGGGGTACATTCTCTACGACTCCTCTTCCGCCGTCATTGACAAGAAATTACGTAATCCAGTTCCCGATGGTCGGTGGCAGCCCGCAGCTTGGATTCCACCTGGCAATTGACGCGTCGTGGGCGATGCCAACAGGTGATTCTCCCAGCCCGAAACCAGTCGGAGATTTCCCGATCGAAGCCAATTGCGGGGAGGCTTTCCATATTGAAGTGGATGCCGGAAATTCAACGACCTGGTATGAAGATCCCGACAATAACGGCGGCGATGTCATACTATCGATTGAGGTCCATGACTGGGGTGCGTCGGAAAATCCGGATGGTATCCTTGGCGAGATCGAATCGATCTGGCTCGAATCGCCGACCCTTTTCGATACTTTCTATGTTGATCCAGGCACAGTGTCCACGGGATCCCAAACCACGAGCGGTACATTCCAGGTAACGGTTCCCGGTGTGCACCCGGCAGGGCTTGGTAACCAGGAGGTACTGGTAACTATTCGGTCTACATCACCTAATACATACGCACCTCCGATGCAGGGTCCGGAATATCCTGAGAGCGCCATTCTTGCCGCTTATACTATCGTTGAAATTCCAATTTCAGCATTCCAGCCGTCATTTGTTTCGATAACAGTCGACTCACCAAATGGCGGGGAAACCTGGGCAATTTCATCGGAACAGACAATCGAGTGGACCTCGACGGATGTCGAAACTGTCAATATCGACCTCTCTCTCGATGGTGGAGCAACTTATGACATCCCGCTTGCGGAAGATCTTCCCAATACCGGGGAGTTTACGATTGAATCTGTGGGCAACTGGTCGACTGAATTGGCAAGGATTAAAGTTTCGACCGCTGATGGCGAAGTTTTCGATGAATCGGATGCTGATTTTGCGATTGCGCCATCGATTGAAATTATTACTCCTGACGGTGATGAGATATTCCTTGCTGAAACCTCTGCTTTAATCAGGTGGACAGCCAGTGACACAATAGAAAATGTAGCAATCCGAATTTCACTCGATTCAGGTGGGAGCTTCCTTAACTGGATCGTCCAATCCGCACCTGATACGGGTGAATACAACTGGCAACTTATCAACCCTGATTTCGTTTCGGATTTTTGCACGATCAAAATTTCCGATCTTGACGATCCGTCGGTTTTCGACGTGTCGGACAGCGACTTCAGCATTATGCCTAAACCGGATGCTCCAATCACCATCCTGTCACCCAACGGAGGCGAGGAGTACAAGGCTGGCGACGAAGTTGATATAACCTGGGGAGCCGATCCGGTAATCCAGAATGTTTCGATCTGGATGTCGACTAACTCCGGGATGGATTACACGATTGAGCTGGCCCCGTCCACACCTAACGATGGATCATTCCTGCTGGTGGAATTACCGGAATCAGTGGAGGGGCTTGCAAACCGGATAAAAATTTCGGACGCTCAGGATCCATTTGTCTTTGACGGATCGGATAATGACTTCATTATCCTGCCATCGATCACTGTATTAACTCCCAACGGGGGTGAATACTGGATGGAAGGTAACGTTTTTGAGATCTCCTGGAACGCATCGGACAGTATTGCCAATGTTATGATCCTGTTTTCGAGCGATTCCGGTGAAAATTACATGGACGTGGTGACCCTGTCGACTCCAAATGACGGCAGTTTCACATGGTACATAGACCCAGCCATGCAGGAGGGGAACCACTCCAGGATAAAAATTCTTGATGTTCTCCCCACAATGATTGAGGATGAATCTGACGATGATTTCACAATCTTCCCTGAAAATCTCGCGCCTCTCAATGTGACTTCTCCAAACGGCGGGGAAGTCTGGATCGCGGGCACATCTAAAGAGATCACATGGAATGGCGATCCGGGAATATCTGATGTCAGTATAGAACTATCAATGGATGGCGGTGAAACCTGGCCTGATGTAATTACAGATTCGACTCCCAACGACGGGTCGTTTGTCTGGGACCCGATCCCGGATACTGCCATCAGTGACTTCAATCGTATCAGGATATCCGACCTGTACGACCCATCCGTTAATGATATAAGCAACGCAAGTTTCAAAATTGTTGAAATTGGTGACGCTTACATCAATATTCTGAACCCGATGGACAACCAGAAATGGAAAATCGGGTGCGATGAAATTATCGAGTGGCAGTTCAACGGGTTTATTGACACCGTTAATGTTAAATTCCAGCTCGACAAGGTTGGGACATTCAGCACGGTCGAGGAAGATGTTATCAATTCCGGGTGCTATGATATCTGGTCATTCGATCCCGAAAATATCCAGAACCTTGGCCTCTGGGATGCAACCCGGCTTACAGGTAAAATCAGGGTTGAATCATCGGATAACCCGGAAGATATATTCGATGAGGTTCCTGTTGTGCTGCCGATTAACCTTGGCATCCTCTGCGAGATGGTCCAGGCATCCGAATCAGGAGATGCGGATAATGACGGCATCCCCGATGATATAGAGTTGTTTCTCGGCACTAATCCGGACAGCAAGGATTCCGATATTCCGAATCCCGATGCGTTTTTCGATAACTACGAAATTTTCGGGCAGGGGTATTTCGGTGCTTACGACTGGATTCCCGATTTAGATGAGGACGGGATAATCGCACCACTCGATCCGGATGATGACGGGGACGGGATAAATGATGGCCATGGAACGGATTCAGACCTGGATGGAATTGCCAATTATCTGGAATATTATGGATACACTTACGACTGGATGAGCGGAACTTATTATCCGTGGGATGGAGTAAACACCAGGGATCCGTATTTCAAGTCCGATCCTTTGCAGCCGTCGACAGACCAGGACCCTTATCCCGATGGAATGGAGGTCTCTGGTGTGTTCATGGATGTGTCAGTCAAGGTACCTGGTGATTACCCGATGGTTCCGGCGTATCCGAATATTGTGGTGAGGCTGGAAGGCTATGATGTTACTGTGAATGAAGAGATTACATATGGTCAGGGTGAATCGCTCGAAAAGGGATCAACATGGACAAGGGAAACATCAAGAACAACTGAAAGTTCAAGTACCGACGAAAGCAACTGGGAAGCAGGAATTGAAGCAGGTATTGAATATGGTTTTCCGAAAGCAGTGAGTGTTGAGGTTAAAGGACATTACAACGAAGGGGGATCAAGTTCGAGTACCAGTACAAATTCATCGACGGCAACCAATAGTATTGGTGAATCGATTATTTCCTGCTCTGAGTGGAACAGGTCCACAACAACCAATCCAACAAATGCTGCCAAAATAAAACTTTTTCTGAAGGTTTATAATCTCGGAACATCCTGTGCCAGCAATATTATACCCACCCTGACTTTAAAGATTGGCGGTATGAATATCGCGACATTTGAACCCGGTAACGCCCAGATCAATATTCTGGCACCAGGGGGTATATACCCGTCAACTCCGGGGACCTACTGGGTCGTAGACTGTATTGATACCGGAACAGGTGTTACGGATATTATACTGACACTTGATGAGCTCAGGGCACTGGAAAGCAAATGCCCGGTAAGCATTGTAATGACCCAGATGCTGGCTGACGTGATGCTGATGAATGAGTCCGGGCAATGGGAATCAGCAGGTGACTGGGGTGAGTACATGGCAAGATGTGAATCTGTCTGCTCCAATATGTTCCTTGAGATTGGGGATGGTAACTTCATACATTATCTCGTGTATTCCGATGACTCGCCTTCGGCGCCAGTTGTCACATTCCGTGACGCCCTGGTGTGGGTTGCCGGATCGAAAACTGATGCTACCGATCTCTGGATTACCTATTACGATCAGTTTGGTATGGAAGAGACAGCATTCCTGAATGACTGGAGCTTTTGTTTTGACGGGCAAACATTGATTAATAATGGGTACAATCCCAATGATCTTACATCCATGGAGGGAGCCAACCTTGCTGACTTTGTGCTTAATCCGGATTCAGTAATTGTAGGAAAAATTCCTCGTGGAGAGGTCGATCCGGGTGGCCCGGTAGTTTATTACGCCTTCCTGGATGAACCCAATGACAGGGTCAGGGCTTGCGCAGGTGACTATAACGGGATCAAGGTTGCATGGTTCCATGACCGATATGATGGTTGGTACGAGTTGGACGAAATAATCACGAATTCAGGATTGTACACCTGCACGATTCCTTCCAGCTATCAATGGAATGGGACCGAGCATCTCGTTGTCGAAAGTATTAACCCAGCGGTGCCTATTACTTATCACGACCTTGAAAAATCGATTTATCCTGAGATTGTTGTCCCTGGCAATCCGGTTTTTGATTTCATCGGTTTCGATTGGCACAACCGGACGCTTCGTGCTGATATCACGGTTGGTGATCCTGCACCTGAGGGAATTGAGATCACATCGGTGATTGCATACCACAGCGCATTTCCCGGTGGTGAATTAACACTTGCAAAAGAAGATATCTGGAGTGGTCATCCAAACGGATGGATAACAACTGCTATTCCTTGTGAAATTACTTTAAATAACTACGAACAAATTATGATAATCGCTTATATTTCACCAGGAATATATAGTATGAAGTTGGTAACCTGGACAAACTGGGTTCATCCAACCTTGCTGGCATCTGGAACCGGCTATTCAAAAGCTGATCTCCATTCGGATTACTGGCAACCAGGTGGGTTTAATTGGGGGGTAGCGACATGGAATTTCGATTCCGGGGGATTTGCAAATGTGCCTTATGGACCGGTAACAACTCCCTGGCATTGGCCTCCGGCCGCTGAAACCCAGTTTACTTCCAGCGGTTATGAGGTGTTTATCCGGCCGCATGAAGCAAATAAACCTAATGATCCTCCCGGCGCAGAACATAATATTTTATCCTGGATAATGTATTTTAATGTGAATTTTGTAGAATATACGGGAGGAAAGGAATTTGATTGTATTACAAAGAGTGATTGTGAAAGTTTGAATCTTGACCTGCCGGGTTATGAAGTAATATGTAATATCTCTAACGCAAATGCGGATATGACACTTCCAATAATATTTATTATGAAAACTGACGAGGGAAATTTTGTCAAGTGGCAAATCACCAATTTTACTAAATGTGGTAGTAAGGATAGTTGGCAGTATTGGTTAGAAAATATCGATTATAAATTCGTTACATTTTAAAATCGGGGTCGTTGACGATATTTGAGATTGATTTATTACATTGAATAAAAGAGACAACGTGGAGCCAGGAAGGCTATGCGTGGCTTACTAATCGTGAGATCAGGGCCATTTTACTGTCATTGCTACCGATTGAGGATATAAGGGAGATCATAAAATGAAAATGAATACAGGCTGTAAGTTCTTAGCCCTGGCTGCAATGCTTTTTACGCTTGTAATTCCCGCCTGCCAGGGGGGTGGCAGTGTTGCCATCCAGGTTTCGGACATCACCGGACCAGGTTCGCTCGATGAGAGATCGGTTGCCGATTACTCGGTCACCGCCACCGACTCACGTGTCGTTACCTACATGTGGGCGGTCGACCCTCCATCTGCCGGTTCATTCACAAACGGCACTATGGAAGTAGCGACCTTCCATGCGAACGAGGTTACGAGCGATACCGACGCATCAATTATGGTGTCTGTCGGAAGCCCGTATATTACTCCACAGGTCACATCGAGGGACGTTACAATAATCGACACCAACCAGATGCCTCGTGCCAGCGCATCCGCCGATGAAACCGAGATCGGACACGGTCAGACCGTCCAGTTTCATAACGAATCTACCGATCCCGAGGGCGACGACGATATTGTCAAATGCGAATGGGATTTCTCGTATGATGAGGATGATGGTTTTTCATCCGAGTGCGAGGAAAACGATCCCAGGCGGCAGTTCGATGATCCGGGCGTTTATTCAGTCCAGATGAGGGTGACCGACACAAGCAGTATTACAGATATGCTTAGCACCCCTCTTACCATCACGGTAGTTGAAAATTACGCGCCGGTGATCACAGGGGTTCGTCACTCAAGAACCACTAGCGAAGCGGGTAACGATAATGAAGCGGTCGAGCTACAAGTTGATTTTTCAGATCCGGCACCCGCTGATGATGTGTTCAACGTAACCTGGATGTCCGACCATGGATCCTTCGATGACTTCACCGACCCGTCACCGACATGGTACCCGCCGGATTATCCGGTCGATTGCGATATCACAGTTCAGGTGACGGACAAGTTCGGTCTGACCGCTTCAGGAACCTGCCGCCAGTGGGTGACCGGTTTACCCGTATTGAACAACGCTTCGGCACCGGGAAATGTGATCCCGTCGCAAAATCTCATCGATGCATTTGGCGGAACGGTTGATCCCGCGAGTTTCATGTATCCATCTACCGCTGACGACGGCACAGTTGTCTTCCTTAGCTACTGGGCATCATTTTCGGGAGCTTCAACCGGGGGAATTCCGATTCTCCAGGCAGTTTACGATTATTACAGCGATGATGCCTACGTCCACATCATGGTAAACGAGGGTGAATCCGCGTTCGATGTTTCCAGTTTTGTGAACGATAATTTGTACGAAGCTTCATACTGGGCGCTCGATGAAGATGCTTCGTATTTCTCCATGACGAATGGATGGGTCGGAGGTGCGAGCACACTTCCGCAGAGCATGTTGTTCGACCGCGATGGAAGATGCCGCTGGAGTTACAACGGTCCGGTGACATTCACGGTCGATCTTTATTTGGCCATTGATGAACTGCTGTAGTCAAAGCAGGATTAAATAAGTTAAGAACCCCCCCCCGGGTTATGCCGGGATACTTATCCCTCCGTCAGGCAGTTGTGAGCACGTCACAGACGGTTCGTAGTTCGTGATGCGGATGAAACCTTCACTGAAACCGACAAATGTATAAGTTTGATACTGATAAATTTCGTCTACTCGAACTCAAGCCTGTCCTCTGGAACCCTCATAAACACTACAAAAAAGCCCTTCTCCATAATCGAAGAAGGGCTGACATTTTCAGTGGCTCCGCGCCTCGGACTTGAACCAAGAACAAATCACATTGCTTACAACTATACTAAAATAGCTGAAATCCTGGTCAAATGGGCGAGGCAAACGGATATGGATGAGTTGAAAAAGACCCTACGGTTAATGGGTGTACCTATTCAAAAACAGCCATGAGAATTGGAATCGAACTCATCCGGAAATGGTATGTATATCTTGACAATTAATACGTAAGATCAAAAAGGGTTGGACATGGTTACCTACATGAACTAAACCTTAAGGA